>NZ_JBLUXC010000034.1:0-45333 GCF_048276795.1 Aeromonas sp. PS2Canimalfood6 | reverse complement strand
ACTTCACGCAAGGCGAGCGTAAGACGGAAGCAAAAAATCGCAGGAATGAGCAGTGAATATCTGGAAACGGTACTCAATGCGGGTCTCAAAAAACTGGGTGAAATTTAACAAAATGTTCACGCTCTCACCCTGAGTTGCGCTCCGTGTTCGATCCCAAGGGGGGGTACTGGAACAAGGGCAAGTACGTGCCCTCTCTCATCGCCGAAATTGGCAACGTGATCGAAACCCATCTCACCGAGATCGGGATGCTCAAGGTGCCCGGGCTGGACGAGCACCAGCAGGCGTTCCTGGCCGAGAAGCAGGCGCAATTGCAGGCACAGCAACAGGCAGAAGAGCAGCCGGCGGGCAGCGGTTTCCCACCCAGTGCCGCGCTCTGCTACAAGTGCCACACCAAGGCGCTGGTGCAAAAGGATGGCTGCATGACCTGTCTCAATTGCGGGGATTCCAAGTGCGGTTGAGGGGCTGATTGCCACCAAAGGCCGGCGACATGCCGGCCTTTTCATTGCTGATTTTATGTTCGAACGACGCCCATGATGGCAGCGATTTGTTGCGCACCGGTAAATTCGGGCGTAGCGTTGGGGGTAATAAAACTGTCACGGCCGTGTGGTTTCAATGACATCTGAGATTCACACACGTGGCACCTTCAGTGCCAAGGAGGATGCTTATGGACAACACGGACCGAAAGCTGTTTATCCTGGATACCAACGTTCTGCTTCACGAACCCCTCGCCATCTACTCCTTCAAAGAGCACGACGTGCTCATCCCCATGACGGTGCTCGAAGAGCTCGACAACATCAAGGATCGCCAGAAGGACGTCAGCCGTGATGCCCGCATCGCCATCCGTGCCCTGGAAGATGTGTTCCGCGATGCGACTCCGGAGCAGATAGTGCAAGGAGTGGCACTGGCCGGCGAGGCGAGCGGCCGTATCTCCATCTTCAGCGATCACCATCTGCCCCAGGATGCCGAGGTGTTCACCGACAAGGAGGCGGACAACCGCATCATCAACGCCGCCCTCTACCTGCAAAAGCACGAGATGAAGCGTCAGGTGGTGCTGGTCACCAAAGACATCAACATGCGCCTCAAGGCCAAGGGAGCAGGTCTTGCCCATGTGGAGGATTACCGCAGCGACCAGCTCATCGACGACATCCGCCTGCTCGCCAAGGGCTTCCAGGTGGTGCCTGGCAGCTTCTGGGAGCGGGTCGGTGAGTGTGACAGCGAAACCCATGGCCGCGATACGGTCCACGTCATCGATGCCAATCTGCTGGAGGGAGTCCACGTCAACCAGTACCTGCTGGACGAGGAGAACTTCTTTGCCGCGCGGGTGCTGAGCCACGACGGCAACAAGATCCGCCTGAAAGATCTCGGCCGCGAGCGGCTGATGTCCCGCAAGGCCTGGGGGGTGCATCCCAAGAACGTCTATCAGGGCATGGCGCTGGATGCCCTGCTGGATCCGCACATCGACCTGGTGATCCTGACTGGCCCGGCGGGCTGCGGCAAGACCCTGCTCGCCATGGCGGCGGCGCTGGAGCTGGTGATCGAGAAGGGGATCTACGAGAAGGTGATCGTCACCCGCAATACCCCGGAAATTGCCGAGAGCATCGGCTTCCTGCCCGGCACCGAAGAAGAGAAGATGATGCCCTGGCTGGCGGCGGTGACCGACACCCTGGAGGTGCTGCACAAGCAGGACGAGAACATGAGCGGGTCGCTCAGCTACATCATGGAGAAGGCCAATATCCAGTTCAAATCGGTCAACTTCATGCGCGGGCGCAGCATCCAGAACACCTTCGTGCTGCTGGACGAGTGCCAGAACCTGACCGCGTCCCAGATCAAGACCATCATCACCCGCTGCGGGGAGGGGACCAAGATCGTCTGCTCCGGCAACCTGGCTCAGATCGACTCCAACTACCTGAGCCCGGTGACCTCGGGTCTGACCTACATCGTCGAGCGGTTCAAGGACTTCGACGGCAGTGCCAACATCTTCCTGAACGGGGTGGTGCGCAGCAGGCTGGCTTCGTTCGCCGAGGAAAATCTCTGATTTGACGGGATCTCTGCATGAGAAAGGGGAAGCCGGACGGCTTCCCCTTTTTTGATCCCGCCTATCTCATGCCTCTCTCGGTCGGCCCAGGTAGCGCAGCAGCCCCGGGTGATCGCTGCTGTGCAGGATATCCGGCTTGCCCTGCAAGGCGATGCGTCCCGCGTCGATGAAGAGCACCTGATCGGCGATGAGCTGGGCATCGTCCTGGGAACGACAGGGAGAGACCATCTGCTTGTCAGCCCTTCACTGTGGCGCCAGAGCGCGGCCCAGGTAGCGCAGCAGCCCGGGGTGATCGCTGCTGTGCAGGATATCCGGCTTGCCCTGCAAGGCGATACGCCCCGCGTCGATGAAGAGCACCTGATCGGCGATGAGCTGGGCATCCTCGGGGTTGTGAGAGACCATCAGCACGGTGATGCCCTGCTCGCAGGCGAGGCGGGCGACCTCCGCCAGCATCTCCCGGCGCAGGGCCGGATCGAGGGCCGAGAAGGGCTCGTCCAGCAGCAGCAGCGGCCTGCCCCGCACCAGGGCGCGGGCCAGCCCCACCCGCTGCTGCTGGCCGCCGGAGAGCTGCTCCGGCAGGCGCGTCAGCATCTCCCCCAGACCCACCTTGTCAGCGGCCTCCTGCACCTGCCTTTTCTGGGCCGGATTCAAGCGCAGGCCGGGATGCAGGCCGATGGCGATGTTGTCGAACACCGACAGGTGCAGGAAGAGGTTGTGATCCTGGAACAGGGTGGTGACCGGGCGCTCGGCGGGGCCCAGTGACAGCAGATCCTGGCCGTCGAAGGTGAGGGTGCCCGACTCCACCGGCACGAAGCCCGCGATCATGCCGAGCAGGGTGGACTTGCCGGCGCCGCTCGGACCGATGAGGGCGGTGATCTCCCCCTTGGGCAAGGTCGCACTGAAGGTCACCTGCCAGTCGGGATAACTGGTGACCAGTTCCTCAATTACCAGCATGTTTGGCTCCTGAATGTCGTTTTATAGAACAACAAGTAAGAAAAATTGATGAAAGGCAGCGTGAGTGACTGCACCAAGGGGAGCCTCAGGGGCGTGCCCGGCCGGATCCGGGGGGCAGGGAGGCGGCAATGCCGCCTGGGATCAGTGATCCACATGCCTGCCTCCCAGTCCCCGTTCCACCAGCCAGAACAGGGAGAAGCAGAGGGTGAGCAGCAGCAGGGCGGTGGCGGCCGCCTCGGTCAGCCGGTAGCTGCCGAGCTGTTGATAGAGCAGCCAGGGCAGGGTAGTGAGGGTCTGGCTGCCGAACATGGCGATGGCCCCGAGATCCCCGAGGGACAATATCATCGAGAGCGCCATGGCCAGGGCCAGCGGACGGCGCAGCAGGGGCCATTCCACCAGGCGCAGGCGATGCAGGCCGCGCACCCCCAGGCTGTCCGCCAGCCGATCGTACTGGCGCACCACCAGTTGCATGGGGGCCGAGAGGGTGCGCAGCACATAGGGCAGCGCCATCAGGGCGTTGACCAGCACCACCAGCCAGGGGCCCAGGGCAAAGACGTCGGTGAAAGGCATGAACAGGATGAAGAGGCCGGTGGAGAGCACCACCGCCGGGATCATCAGGATCATGGAGCCGCTGGCCTCCCACAGGGCGGCGGCCCGCCGTTTGCGATCCCGCACCCTCAGATGCCGGCTGGTGAGCAGCAGCCCGGCGCCGAGCAAAGTGGCCAGGGAGCCCGCCGCCAGGGCTATGCCCAGGGACTGCCCCCCTGCCTGCCACAGCCGGGGTGAGCCGAGCGCCGCCAGCAGACCGGGGTTGAACCCGGCGACCACGATGGCCAGCAGGGGCGGCAGGAAGATGGCGAGCCCCATGGTCAGGGCCAGGCCATCCACCAGAGCGCTGCCCTTCTGGTGTCTGTCGGGACGCAGGCAGGGGCGACGGCTGGTGAGGCGACTGGCCGGGGGGGTCTGCAGCTTGTGTTGCAGCAGGAGCAGGGCCAGGGTCAGCAGCAGTTGCACCAGGGCGAGCCCGCCAGCGGTGGCGAGATCGAAGTCAAAGCGCAGCGCCTGGTAGACGGCTACCTCCAGTGTGGTGGACTTGGGGCCGCCCCCGAGCGCCAGCACTGTGGTGAAGCTGGTGAAGCAGAGCATGAAGATGAGGCTGGCGAGCCCCGGCAAGATGCCGCGGATGAGCGGCCACTCCAGCAGCCGGAAGATGTGGGAGGAGCGCATGCCGAGCTGGCTGGCGAGGCGCCAGGAGGACTCGGGGATGCTCTCTATGCTCTGCAGAATGAGGCGGGCGGCCAGCGGCATGTTGAAGAAGACATGGGCCAGCAGGATGCCGAACAGGCCATAGAGGTAGTTGCCGGGATCCATGCCCAGGCCGTGCAGCAGTTGCGGCAGCCAGCCCTGGCGACCGTGCACCGCCACCATGCCGAAGATGGCGATGATGACCGGCAACACCAGAGAGAGGCCGAAGAGCTTGAGCAGCAGGCGGCGTCCGGTGAAACGGCGTCGCGCCAGGGCCCTGGCCACCGGGATGGCAAGCCCCAGGCTCAGCAGGGTGGAGAGCAGTGCCTGCCAGAGGCTGAAACCCAGCACGTGGCGCAGGTAGGGATCGCCTAGCAGGGCGCGGGGGGAGAGGGTCCCCGCCTGCCACAACAGGGCGACCAGCGGCCCAATGGAGAGCAGCAGGATGACCAGGGTGGCTGCACTGCCCGGCAGCCACCAGAGGGAACGACGACCTGAACTCACTGGGTGACGGCTTGCAGCCATTCGCGGATCCACCCCTTGCGGTTGGCGGCCACCTCGTCAGAGCTGAAGGTGAGCGGCTTGGCCACGGTGATCATCTGTTCGAACCCCTTGGGCAGCGCCACGTCTGTCACCGGATACATCCAGTTGCCGCCGGGGATCTCGTTCTGGAAGGCGGGGCTCACCATGAATTGCAGGAACTGGTCAGCCAGTTTGCCCTGTGTGGCGCCCTTGAGCTTGGCCGCCACTTCCACCTGGCGGTAGTGACCCTCCTCGAACGCGGCCGCCCGGTACTGGGGCTTGCTCTCGGCAATCAGGTGATAGGCGGGGGAGGTGGTGTAGGAGAGTACCATGTCCGCCTCGCCGTCGAGGAACATGCCGTAGGCCTCTGACCACCCCTTGGTGACGGTGACCGTCTTTTTGGCCAGTTGCGCCCAGGCGGTCGGTGCCTCATCCCCGTAGACCGACTTCATCCAGAGCATCAGGCCCTGACCCGGGGTGGAGGTGCGGGGATCCTGATAGATCACCTTGATATCGGGACGTGCCACCAGCTCCTTCAGGCTCTTGGGGGGCTGCTTGAGCTTGTTGCTGTCATAGACGAAGGCGAAGTAGCCGTAGTCATAGGGGACAAAGGTGTCGTCCTGCCAGCCACCCGGTACCTTGAGGCCATCGAGCCTGGTGGAATGGGGGGCGAACAGGCCGCTCTGTTTGGCCTCGCTGATGAGGGCATCGTCCAGCCCCAGCACCATGTCGGCCTTGCTGTGCTGGCCTTCCAGCCGCAGCCGGTTGAGGATGGCGACGCCATCCTCGAGGGGCACCAGATTGAGGGTGCAGCCGCACTCCTTCTCGAAGGCCTGCTTGATCTTGGGACCCGGCCCCCATTCGGCGGCGAAGGAGCCGTAGGTGTAGACGGTGAGGGTGTCGGCGGCAAACGCCTGGGCAGAGAGCAAGCTGGTGGCGATCAGCAGCAGGGTCTTCATCAATGGCACTCCTGTGGATGTCGGGGTGCTCATCAATGGCACCTCGCGTGTGGTGAGCGCCGGCGGATGAGGGCACAAAAAACGCGCGCCATGCCTCAAATTCCTCCGCCAGCATTATCTGGATCAGGTTCACGGGTATAATCTCAGCGGTAAACCGCACCCCGTTTGAGCAACGCATCGCATTGTATTGGCGTTCCTGGGGGGAGGCCAGCACTATGTTTCACGGGCCGCATCGTGCGAGCCACCACCAAGGAGGAAGTCCCCAGTGATCACCAGCACCAAGGAAAGACGTGCCTTCCAGCGCATGGTCATCAATGCCCCCGTCACCCTGTTCCAGCATCAGCAGGTGCTGGAGGGGGTCTGCCGGGATCTCAGCGCCAACGGCATGGGCGTCGAGGTGAACAAGCACGCGTTCGATCTGGCCCAGCCCATCCGGGTGAGCCTAGCGACCAGCAGCAATCTTCTGCCTCCCTTCGAGGCCCAGGCTCGCATCGTGCGGGTGCTGGAGGAAGAAGACGGTCTCCTGCTGGCGCTGGAGTTTCTCTCCCTCACCTGAGACCCGGGCGCCCGTCCTCCTCGAGACAGGCCAGCCATGGGCTGGCCTGTCTCATTTCCCCTCATCCTGCACCGGCTGCACGCTCAACTGGCCGCTGTCGACCAGCGTCTTGCTGGTGGGCGCGAGCTGGCCCATGGGCAGCTGGGCCGGGCCGGTCGGCTCCATCAGGAGGTAGGTCTCCCCCGCCCGGCTCAAGGTGGCCTCCCCCGGTTTGGCTGGCAGGGCCACCCCCAGCAGGACATGTCCCGGCACGAACACCATGGCCTGCTTGAGATCGGGATACCCCTGGGCCAGCAGGGCGGCCATCAGGGTCACCTTGCTGTCGCAATCCCCCCGGTTCTGCTCCAGCACCTGGCGCGGGCTCAGAAACCCCTTGCCAGAGCGGCCCGACTGGCTGTCGAGCAGTTGATAGGGGATGGCCTGGATGAAGTCGAGCATGTAGGCCACCGTCTTCTGGCGCGCCTCGGTCTCGGTGGCCCCTTCCTGCTTGAGCTGCTCCATCAACGGGGCCAGCTCGTCCCGACTCTCCAGGGCGATGCGCACATGATCCTGCTTGATGGCGGGAGCGCCGTCGGGGGCAGTGAAGGGCTGGAAGTAGTGCTGCGTGAGCCAGGCGGCCTCCAGTTTGGCCTGCTCGGGCTTGACCCATTGGGAGGCTTCCCGCGCCTTGTCGGCGTTGCGGCTCTTGATGCTGAGGCTCATGGCGGGGCGAACGAGGGAGAACTGCACCTCGGGGAACGCCAGGGGGGCCTGCTGCAGCAGGCTTTGCAGTACGTCTTCCTGCATCCTGGCCGGACGGTAAGCGATGAGAGGGGGCAGCTTGCCCGCCTCCAGCCGATAGCTGAGCTGCTGCGCCTTGCCCTCTCTGTCCTGCCAGCCGACGTTGAGCTGACCGCCACTGTTGGTGAAAGAGGTCTGCCCGCCCAGGGCCGGGAGGCTGATCAGCAGGCAGAGCAATGAAAGGGCGCCCCTTGCGGACATAGGTGTCTCCTGTCGGACATGCAGAGGTGGCGGGCTTTGTACTGCGACCCGACAATAAAACAGGGAGCCTCGGCTCCCTGTTGATTCTACTCGCTTTTTTGTCGCAGGCTCGTCAAATCCAGCTTGGCTGCTTCGCCTCGAAGGCGCTGATGGCGGCCTCGTGCTGCAGGGTCAGACCGATGGCATCCAGCCCGTTGAGCAGACAGTAGCGACGGAACTCGTCGATTTCGAAGCCGAACGTGAGGCTGCCTGCACGCACCTGGTTGGCCTCCAGATCCACTTCGATCTCGATACCCGGCTGGGCGGCGACCAGCTGGAACAGGGCGTCGACCTCCTCCTCTTTCAGACGAACCGGCACCATGCCGTTGTTGATGGCGTTGCCGTAGAAGATGTCGGCAAAGCTCGGAGCGATCAGGGTCTTGAAGCCGTAGTCCGCCAGCGCCCAGGGGGCGTGCTCGCGACTCGAGCCGCAGCCGAAGTTCTCCCGCGCCAACAGGATGCTGGCCCCCGCGTAGCGGGGCTGGTTCAGTACGAACGCCGGGTTCGGCTGCTGGCCTGCATCGTCCAGGAAGCGCCAGTCGTGGAACAGGTGCTTGCCAAAGCCGATGCGGTTCACCTTCTGCAGGAACTGCTTGGGAATGATGGCGTCGGTGTCGACGTTGGCGCTGTCGAGGGGAACGACGATCCCTTTATGCTGTTTGAATCCTGTCATCGCTGTTTCCTCTTACAGTGCGCGAATGTCGGCGAAGCGGCCGGTGACGGCGGCGGCGGCGGCCATGGCCGGGCTCACCAGGTGGGTGCGACCGGCACGACCCTGACGCCCCTCGAAGTTGCGGTTGCTGGTGGAGGCGCAGCGCTCCCCCGGTTGCAGCCGGTCGTTGTTCATGGCCAGACACATGGAGCAGCCGGGCAAACGCCACTCAAAGCCTGCCTCGATGAAGATCTTGTCCAGCCCCTCGGCCTCGGCCTGGGCCTTCACCTGCTCGGAGCCCGGCACCACCAGGGCCTGTACCCCGGCGGCGACCTTGCGGCCACGGGCGATGGCGGCAGCAGCGCGCAGATCCTCGATGCGGCTGTTGGTGCACGAACCGATGAACACCTTGTCGATGGCCACGTCGGAGAGCTTCTGGCCCGGTTGCAGGTCCATGTAGGCGAGGGCCTTGCGGGCGGACTGCTGCTCCACCGGATCGGCGAAGGATTCCGGTGCAGGGATGGGCTCATTGACGGCAATCACCTGGCCCGGGTTGGTGCCCCAGGTCACTTGCGGGGCGATGTCGGCGGCGTCGAGCACCACTTCGGCGTCGAAGTGGGCACCTTCGTCGCTCTTGAGGGTCAGCCAGTAGGCGATGGCCTGTTCCAGCGCCTCCCCCTTGGGAGCGAACTCCTTGCCACGGATGTAGTCGATGGTGGTCTGGTCGGGGGCAATCATGCCCGCTTTGGCGCCGAGCTCGATGGCCATGTTGCACACCGTCATGCGCCCTTCCATGGTGAGCCCCTCGATGGCTTCACCGGCGAACTCCACCACGTAGCCGGTCCCGCCTGCGTGACCCACCTTGCCGATGATGGCGAGCACCACGTCTTTGGCGCTGATGCCTGCGGCCAGCTTGCCGTTGACAGAGATACGCATGGTCCTGGCGCGGCCCTGTTTCAGGGTCTGGGTGGCCATCACGTGTTCCACCTCGGAGGTGCCGATACCGAATGCGAGCGAGCCGAAGGCGCCGTGGGTGGCGGTGTGTGAGTCACCGCAGACGATGGTGGTGCCGGGCAATGTGATGCCGAGCTCGGGGCCCATCACGTGGACGATGCCCTGATATTTGTGGTTCAAGTCATAGAGACGAACCCCGAACGCCTTGCAGTTGGCGGCGAGTGTCTCCATCTGGATGCGGGCCATCTCACCGGAGGCGGCGATGTCCTTGGTGGTGGTGGAGACGTTGTGATCCATGGTGGCCCAGGTCAGATCCGGGCGACGCAGCTGGCGGTTCATGGCGCGCAGGCCGTCGAATGCCTGGGGGCTGGTCACTTCATGCACCAGGTGACGGTCGATGTAGATGAGAGGGGTTTCCCCTTCCACTTCCCGCACCACGTGGGCGTCGAACACTTTCTGATAGAGGGTCTTGGACATTGCTCGGTTTCCTTGTTATCGATGCCGTGGGATCAGATGCGCGCGGCGATCTGGCTGCCCATGTCGGCCGTGCTCTGCACCGGGTGCGTGGCGCTGGCCTGATGCAGGTCGGCGGTGAAATAGCCTTCTGCCAGGGTCTGGGCCACGGCCTGCTCGATGGCCTGGGCGGCGGCTTCCTGGCCGAGACTGTAACGCAGCATCAGGGCGGCGGAGAGGATCTGGGCGATGGGATTCGCAATCCCCTTGCCGGCGATATCGGGGGCCGAGCCACCGGCCGGCTCGAACAGGCCGAAGCCGGATTCGTTAAGGCTGGCGGAGGGGAGCAGGCCCATGGAGCCAGTGATCATGGCGCACTCGTCGGAGAGGATGTCACCGAACAGGTTGGAGCAGAGCAGCACGTCGAACTGGGACGGATCCTTGATGAGCTGCATGGTGGCGTTGTCGATGTACATGTGGTTCACGGCTACGTCCGGGTAGGACTTGGCGACCTCGGTCACCACCTCGCGCCACAGGATGGAGGAGGCGAGCACGTTGGCCTTGTCGATGGAGGTGACCCTGGCCTTGCGCACCCGGGCCGATTCAAACGCTATCTTGGCGATGCGCTCGATCTCGAAGCGGTGGTACACCTCGGTGTCGAAGGCCTTCTCGGTGGCGCCTTCCCCTTCACGCCCCTTGGGCTGGCCGAAATAGATGCCGCCGGTCAGCTCGCGCACGCAGGCGATGTCGAAGCCGCGATCGGAGATGTCGGCACGCAGCGGGGAGAACTGCTCCAGACCGGTGTAGATGCGGGCCGGGCGCAGGTTGCAGAACAGTTTGAAGTGGGCACGCAGGGGCAGCAGGGCACCGCGCTCCGGCTGATCGTTGGGCGGCAGGTGCTCCCACTTGGGGCCACCCACCGATCCGAACAGCACCGCATCGGCCGCTTCGCAGCCTTTGATCGTGCTCTGGGGCAGCGGTGTGCCGTGGTTGTCGATGGCGATGCCGCCGACGTCGTGACGGTCATAGTCGAGGGAGAAGCCGAATTTGGTCTGCACCTTTTCCAGTACCTTGATGGCCTCAGCCATCACTTCCGGGCCAATGCCGTCACCCGGCAATACTGCGATCCGATAACTGCTCATACTCTCTCCGTCTTGATAGTGTGATTCCGTTTCATCCGGGAGGCCGGTCCGGGCCACTGCCCTGGCCCCGGTCCTCCCCATGTCATGCTGTCATCTTGTCCGGCGGCGGGCTCAGACGGTTTCCGATTTGATGGTGTGGTTGCGCTCCATCTGCTCGGCCACCTGGTCCGCGCGCCAGATGCTGTTGATCACGTGGACCAGGGCCTGGGCCGAGGATTCGATGATGTCGGTGGCCAGCCCCATGCCGTGGAACTTGCGCCCCTTGTACTCGGCGACGATGTCCACCTGGCCGAGGGCGTTCTTGCCCTCGCCCTTGCCCTTGAGTTCGTATTTATCGATGCGGATCTCGTAGCCGGTGATGCGGTTGATGCACTGGTAGACCGCATCCACCGGGCCGTTGCCGGTGGCGGCCTCGCACACCAGATCCTGGCCTACCTTGAGCTTGACTGAGGCGGTGGCGAGCACCGAGCTGCCGCTCTGCACGCCAAGGTACTCCAGCTTGAAGTGCTCGGGTTCCTCGTGGATCTGGCTGAAGAAGGCGAGGGCCTCCAGGTCGTAGTCGAACACCTGGCCCTTCTTGTCGGCCAGGGTGAGGAACTTGGCGTAGAGATCGTCGAGGTCGTAGCTGCTCTCGGCGTAGCCCATGGACTCCATCCGGTGCTTGATGACGTGGCGGCCGGAGCGGGAGGTCATGTTGAGGTTGTTCTGGGTGAGACCGATGCTCTCGGGGGTGATGATTTCATAGGTGTTCTTCGCCTTGAGCACGCCGTCCTGATGGATGCCTGAGCTGTGGGAGAAGGCGTTGGCGCCGACGATGGCCTTGTTGGGCTGCACCGGCATGTTGCAGATTTGACTGACGAGGGTGCTGGTGCGGTGGATCTCGCTGTGGCGAATGTTGGTGTGTACCCCGAGCAGGTCGGCGCGGGTTTTCAGGATCATCGCGACCTCTTCCAGAGAGCAGTTGCCAGCACGCTCGCCGATGCCGTTGATGGTGCACTCGATCTGGCGGGCCCCCATCTGCACGGCACTGATGGAGTTGGCCACCGAGAGGCCCAGATCGTCGTGGCAGTGCACCGAGATGATGGCCTTGTCGATGTTGGGTACCCGGTTGAACAGGGTGTGGATGATGCCGGAGAATTCGGTCGGCACCGTGTAGCCCACGGTGTCAGGAATGTTGATGGTGCGGGCGCCGGCCTTGATGGCGGCTTCCACCATGCGGCACAGGTTGTCTATCGGGGTGCGGCCCGCATCTTCGCAGGAGAACTCCACGTCATCGGTGTAGCGCAAGGCGTGCTTGATGGCGCCGACCCCCATCTCCAGCACGTCTTCGAAGCTCTTTTTCAGCTTGCTCTCCACGTGGATGGACGAGGTGGAGATAAAGGTGTGGATGCGAAACGCCTCGGCCACTTTCAAGGCTTCGCCGGCGGCATCGATGTCTTTTTGCAGGGCGCGGGCCAGGGCGCAGACCCGGCTGTTCTTGATATGGCGGGCGATGGTCTGAACCGATTGAAAATCGCCGGGGGAGGAGACGGGGAAACCCACTTCCATGATATCGACACCGAGCCGCTCCAGCGCCTGGGCGATCTGCAGCTTCTCCTTGACCGTCAAGCTGGCCGACAGCGCCTGCTCACCATCACGCAAGGTGGTGTCGAATATGATGACCCGATCTGACATGTGACTTCCCTCTTCCTAAGTTCGCTGCGTGCATCCTGCATGGCATAAAAAAACCCGTGCGGGGTGCACGGGTTTCTGTAAATTCCGGCTATGCCTTAGCCCGGCTACAAGGATCCCGCGCGAGGAGTCGCGATTAGGGAGAGCAGTAGTAGCGGAGCGGCAATACGCATGATGTCTCAATCCTTCCAGTCGATAACGCTACTACCAATAACGAGATTTTTATGCTGTGTCAACCGGAATGGACAGGTTCAATCCACTGGTTTATTTAATCGGATTGTAAAGGAGTGCAAATTCTCTTGTCCCATATTCGGTTCATGCCTGATTATCTGGTCATTCCTGCTGTACTCGATCACCCGCACAATCAGATCGACTTATCAGCCCTTGCTGAATTATCTGAGGTATTCCATGGAAAAACGCAGACCTGGCCGTCCAGTCGGACGTTCCGACATTCGTGACAAGCTGCTTGCCGCCGCACGCGAACGTTTTCTCAACACCCCCTACAGCAAGGTGACGACCCGCGAGATTGCCGAGCTGGCAGGCTCCAATCTGGCGATGATCCACTACTACTTCGGCAGCAAGGAAGGCCTCTACAAGGCGGTGCTGGGGGATGTGGCCGAGCCCCTCGAGCAAGCCTGGCACGACGAGAGCAGCAACCGCAGCCTGACCGATCTGCTCAACACCTACTATCAGGTGATGGCGCCCAACAGCGAGCTGACCTCTGCCATCTCCAGCGCATTGTCCACTGAAAAGAGCCCGGGGCGTGATTTTGTGCTGAGCCGCCTGCTGGATCGTCAACTTCCCCAGTTCGATGCCCTGCTCGAATCCATGCGCTCCAACGGCCAGCTGGCGGACAACCTGGACCCCGAGATGCTGAAGATCTCCTTCCTCAGCATGATGTGGCAGCCTTTCGTGATGAAGGATCTCTACGAACAGGTGTTTGGTCTGACGGTGGACGAGCACTTCATGAGCCGCCTCGCGGCCCACAACTGCCGCCTGATGGAAAACGGCCTGCGCGGTGCCCTGAACTGACTTTTTCGGGATGACGGATGAAAAAGGGCCCCTGGGCCCTTTTTTTCATCAATCTGTTATCTGGGCGTCAACGAAGTGTCATGCCGCCCTCCTAGTCTGCACTCAGGATGCAAGGGAGGGCCGTGATGAACAAGATCCAGCAATGGGACCTGCGGGTGTGCCGTGTCTGCCTGCTCCACCCCTACAATCAGCCGCAGGCCAGGATAAGCCGGCTTGTCTCCCGTACCGGTGACGGCCCCCTCTATGCCGTGGCGGCCTGCCTGCTCTGGTGGCAGGGGATCGCCGGGCAGGAGGCGGTCAGTATGGCGCTCTGGGCGTTTGCCCTCGAGTTGCCGCTCTACCTGCTGCTCAAGAATGCCCTCAAACGCCAGCGCCCGGCAGGGCTGCCTGTCTTCATCACCCCGTCGGATCGTTACAGCCTGCCCTCGGGCCACACCGCGGCCGCCTTTCTGATGGCGACCGTACTGGCCGCCAGTTTCCCACTCTGGGCACCGCTGCTGTTTGTCTGGGCCGCGCTGGTGGGGGCGTCCCGCCTGCTGCTCGGGGTGCATTATCTGAGTGATCTTGTGGCCGGGGCGCTGCTTGGCGGTGGTTGCGCCCTCTGGGCGCTGGGTTGGAGCCAGGGATGAGGATACTGTTCGGCGTTCAGGGGACCGGAAACGGCCACATCAGTCGTAGCCGGACCCTGGCGCGCGCATTGAAGAGCAGGGGCGTGGCGGTGGACTATCTGTTCAGCGGGCGCGCCGCCGACGGCTACTTCGAGATGGGGGAGTTCGGGGATTATCGCACCTTCCCCGGTATCACTTTCGCCAGCCATCAGGGGCGCATCTCGGGCTGGCGCACCCTCAAGGGACTCTCTCCCCTGCGTTTCTGGCAAGATCTGCGTGCCCTCGATTGTCGCGAGTACGATCTGGTCATCAGCGACTTCGAGCCGCTCAGTGCCCATGCTGCTCGCCGCTGGGGCAAACCCAGCCTCACCATCAGCCATCAGGCGAGCTTCGACTGGCCGATCCCGCGCTGGGGGGAGAGCGGCTTCAACCGCCAGCTGATGCGCCATTTTGCGCCGGTACGCCAGTCTCTGGGGCTGCACTGGTTCCATTTCGGCCAGCCCCTGTTGCCTCCCATCGTCGATCCCCTCGAGCCGGTGCCGGACAACCAGCAGATCCTGGTCTATCTGCCATTCGAGCAGACAGAGACGATCGCGGCCCTGTTGTCGCGTTTCAGCACGCAGTCGTTCATCTGCTTCCATCCCGAGGTGCGCAAGCGTAGCGAGTGGCGCAACATCCGCTTTGAACCTCAGGCCAGAGAGGGGTTCAAGCTGGCGCTGGCCGGTTGTCGCGGGGTCATCAGCAATGCGGGATTCGAGCTTGCCTCCGAGGCGCTCTCCCTTGGCAAGAAGCTGCTGGTCAAACCCCTGGGTGGCCAGTTCGAGCAGTTGACCAACGGCAGGACCCTGGAACTGATGGGGCTGGCCCAGTTGATGGACAGCCTGGATGCCAATGCGGTGCGAAGCTGGCTGGAGGCCCCTTCTCCTGGCAGGGTACGCTATCCCGATGTGGCAGGAGAGCTGGCCGACTGGTTGCTGGCCGGGGCAGGGGAGGAGGTGGGGGCGCTCTCCCGCCGCCTCTGGGGCAGGACTCTCTTTCCGGAGGAGGTGTGTGACAGCCTGGGGGAGCTTGCCAGCCGTACCGGCCAGGAGCGTCCCTGGTTATCCCAACTCAGCGCCTTTGACTAAACTGAGTCGATCCCACCACGGAGAGGACGGATACCATGCGCTTTACCAATGAAAACGGCGACACCATGACTCTGGCAGACAATCTCACCCTGCATGAGCTGCTCGACATGGGTGTCAGCATTTCGGTCTGCGAAGAGACGGATCCGGATCAGCAGATCTGGCTGGCAGAACCCGAAGACGAGCAGTGAAACCAGCCAGTTTTTGACGGCCCACCCCCTCGGGGTGGGCCGTTTATTTTGTTCCTCACCGACGCGGGCAGCATGATCCGCTGGTTGTTCCCCCCAGGGCCCCTCTTTGTTGCCCGTCTGGTGGCCAAGTCACTGAATGTTAATAGCTGTTTGAAATTTATGACTGTTATGGCCAGACAAAGCCGTGGACAAGCGTTCACGGGCGGGTTAAGTTGGTTTTTCACCCGCTTTTCGGGTGAATGATGGAAAACCCCTATTTTTCTACTATCGACGGCTCCGAACTCGCCTGATCTGCCTGCAGACAACAACAAGACTCGGATCGGCGCTGCCGGGAAGCAGCGGACTGTCGATAGCTTTCGCTTAACGGAGCAAAGCCTGGAGGGCTTTATCATGGAGATGTTATCAGGCGCCCAGATGGTGGTTAGAGCGCTGGAAGATCAGGGAGTGGAACACGTTTTCGGCTACCCTGGTGGCTCAGTGCTCGACATCTATGACGCTCTCTTCGAAAACGGCAAGATGGAGCATGTCCTGGTGCGGCACGAGCAGGCCGCAGTGCACATGGCGGACGGTTACGCCCGCTCCACCGGCAAGGTGGGCACTGTGCTGGTGACCTCGGGTCCCGGCGCCACCAACTGCATCACGGGGATCGCCACCGCCTACATGGATTCCATTCCCCTGGTGATCCTGTCCGGCCAGGTGCCGACCAGCATGATCGGGGAGGATGCGTTCCAGGAGACCGACATGATCGGCATCTCCCGCCCGGTGGTGAAGCACAGCTTCCTGTGCAAGAAAGCCAGCGACATTCCCGAGGCCATCAAGAAGGCCTATTACATTGCCGCCAGTGGCCGCCCGGGGCCCGTGGTGGTGGATCTGCCCAAAGACGTGCAGAATCCGAAAGAGAAGTTCCCCTATCAGTATCCCGAGTCCGTTTCCCTGCGCTCCTACAATCCGACCAAGGCGGGACACAAGGGCCAGATCAAGCGGGCTGCCAAGCTGCTGACCGAGGCGAGCCGCCCGGTCATGTACGTGGGTGGCGGCGCCATCAACGCCAATGCGGATCACCTGGTGACCAAGCTGGCGGAGCTGCTGAACCTGCCGGTGACTACCACGCTCATGGGGTTGGGCGCCTTCTCCGGCACCCATCCGCAGTTCATCGGCATGCTCGGCATGCACGGCACCTTCGAAGCGAACAAGAGCATGCACAACGCGGATCTCATCTTCGCCGTGGGTGCCCGCTTCGATGATCGCGTGACCAACAACGTAGCCAAGTTCTGCCCCAACGCTACCATAGTCCACATCGACATCGACCCCACCTCCATCTCCAAGACGGTACAGGCCCATGTGCCCATCGTCGGCTCGGTGGAAACCGTGCTGGAACAGATGCTGGAAGTGATCCGCGAGTGCGGCTTTGACAACGACAAGCAGGCGCTGGCGGACTGGTGGGAGCAGATCAACCAGTGGCGCTCCCGCAACTGCCTGGCCTACGAAACCCATCCCACCCTGATCAAGCCGCAGCAGGTCATCGAGACTCTCTACAAGGTGACCAAAGGGGAGGCGTTTGTCGCCTCCGACGTCGGCCAGCACCAGATGTTTACCGCCCTCTACTACCCGTTTGCCAAGCCGCGTCAGTGGATCAACTCCGGCGGTCTCGGCACCATGGGCTTTGGCATTCCCGCCGCCATGGGGGCCCAGTTTGCCAATCCGGAAGCCGTGGTCTGCTGCGTCACCGGCGACGGCTCGGTGCAGATGAACATCCAGGAGCTCTCCACCTGCATGCAGTACGGGGTGCCCATCAAGATCATCTCCATCAACAACCGTGCGCTGGGCATGGTCAAGCAGTGGCAGAAGATGTTCTACGGCGGCCGTCACAGCCACTCCTACATGGAATCCCTGCCTGACTTCGTCAAGCTGGCGGAAGCCTATGGCCACGTCGGCATTGCGGTGAGCGATCCGGCGGAGCTGGAGAGCGCCATGGAGAAGGCCTTTGCCATGAAGGACAGACTGGTGTTCATGGACATCTCGGTCGATCCGGACGAGCACGTCTATCCGATGCAGATCAAATTTGGTGCCATGGACGAGATGTGGCTGAGCAAGACGGAGAGAACCTGATGAGACACATCATTTCAGTACTGCTGGAGAACGAATCCGGCGCCCTGAGCCGTGTGGTGGGCCTCTTCTCCCAGCGCGGCTACAACATCGAGACCCTGACGGTGGCCCCCACCGAGGATCCCACTCTGTCCCGCATGACCATCGTCACCATGGGGGATGAGCGGGTGCTGGAGCAGATCCAGAAGCAGCTGCACAAGCTGGTGGACGTGCTCAAGGTGTGTGACCTGAGCGAGGGTGAGCACATCGAGCGGGAGATCGCGCTGGTCAAGGCGCGCGCCGCCGGTGGTGCACGTGACGAACTGAAGCGGCTGGCGGACATCTTCCGTGGCCAGATCGTCGACGTCACCCCCGAGCTCTACACGGTGCAGCTCGTCGGGACCAGCGAGAAGCTGGACGCCTTCATCAAGACGGCTGCCCAGACCAACGAGATCATCGAAGTGGTGCGCTCCGGTGTCTGTGGCATCTCCCGGGCGGACAAATCCCTGCGTCCCTGATGTGGCCGGATGTGAAAATAGCTGTTCAAGGGCTCTTCGGAGCCCTTTTTCGTGTCTGGCAGCGTTGCGGGCAAGTGGGGGGGCCGGTAGGGATGCTGGCCACAGCATCAGGAGGTTATCGAGGGGGTGAAAGAGAAGGGGGAAGGGAGGGTCTTCACCTGTCATTTTCTTTCAAATGATCGGTAAACTATCCACAAAAGCTGTGGAAAACTCTGTAGATTAGCGGTGTGTCCGGCGTTAGTCACATGATCTTAAAGGGATATTTCAATTTGATCCTGGCTGGATCGCATTTGTGCAATCCCCTGGCGAGGGTGTGAGCGTTTGCTTATCCCTCGAGCCTTGCCAAGGGCGGAACGCGGATCTGTCTGTAGATCCGGACGGGATCCCGACCTGATCTAGCGGATCAACATTTCTGGGCGCGAGCCATAAAAAAACCCGCCTCTCGGCGGGTTTTTCATTGTATCGGACTGCGGGTCGATTACTCGGCCTGGGCTGCCTGGATACCGGTCAGGGCGATGGTGTAGACGATGTCGTCCACCAGGGCGCCGCGAGAGAGGTCGTTGACCGGCTTGCGCATGCCTTGCAGCATGGGGCCGATGGAGACCAGCTCTGCGGAGCGCTGTACCGCCTTGTAGGTGGTGTTGCCGGTGTTCAGATCCGGGAACACGAACACGGTGGCCTTGCCGGCAACCGGGGAGTTCGGTGCCTTGGACTTGGCGACGTTCTCCATGATGGCCGCATCGTACTGCAGCGGGCCGTCGATGATGAGGTCGGGACGCTTGGCCTTGGCCAGCTCGGTCGCTTCACGCACCTTCTCCACATCCGCGCCGGCGCCGGAGGTGCCGGTGGAGTAGGAGATCATGGCCACGCGCGGCTCGATGCCGAAGGCGGCAGCGGAGTCGGCGGACTGGATGGCGATCTCGGCCAGCTGCTCGGCAGTGGGATCCGGGTTGATGGCGCAGTCACCGTAGACCAGTACCTGGTCCGGCAGCAGCATGAAGAAGATGGAGGAGATCAGGGAAGAGCCCGGAGCGGTCTTGATGATCTGCATCGGCGGACGGATGGTGTTGGCAGTGGTGTGCACTGCGCCGGATACCAGACCGTCGACCTCGTTGCGCTCCAGCATCATGGTACCCAGTACCACGTTGTCTTCCAGCTGCTCGCGGGCAACCACTTCGGTCATGCCCTTGTTCTTGCGCAGCTCGACCAGACGAGCCACATAGCGCTCGCGCACGGCAACCGGATCGATGATCTCGACGCGGTCGGTCAGGATCACGCCCTGCTGTTCAGCGACGCGGCGGATCTCTTCCGGGTTGCCCAGCAGGACCGGACGGGCGATGCCACGCTCGGCACAGATGGCGGCAGCCTTGATGGTGCGCGGCTCTTCCCCTTCCGGCAGCACGACGCGCTTGTTGGCCTGACGGGCCAGCTCGGTCAGCTGATAGCGGAAGGCCGGCGGGCTCAGGCGACGGGAGCGGGTGGACTTGGCGGAGAGAGACTCGATCCAGTGCTTGTCGATGTGACCAGCAACGTAGTCCTGCACCAGCTCGATACGCTCGCGGTCATCTTCCGGGATGTCGACGTTGAAGTTCTGCAGGCTGACGGCGGTCTGCCAGGTGTTGGTGCCGGTGATCATGATCGGCAGACCGGTGGCCATGGCCTGTTGGCACAGTGCCATCACCTGGGGTTCCGGGTGGTAGTTGCCGGTCAGCAGCAGGGCACCCAGCTTGACGCCGTTCATGGCGGACAGGCAGGCGGAGACGATGACGTCGGAGCGGTCGCCGGAGGTCACCAGCAGGCTGCCCGGACGGAAGTGCTCGATCATGTTGTGGATGGAGCGGGCGCAGAAGGTCACGGTCTGCAGGCGGCGGCTTTCCAGCTCACCCTTGTTGATGATCTTGGCGGCCAGGTGCTTGGCGAGATCCTTGGCGCGCGGGGCGATCAGCTGGGTGTTCCAGGGGATGCAGCCGAGGATGCGCAGCGGGCTCTTGCCGAAGACCTGCAGCACTTCCAGGTTGTGGCCGGTATCGGCGCCGTGGTGATGCGCTTCGAACATCTCGGTCAGGTCGGGACGGGTTACGCCGTGCTCGTCAACCGGGGCACCCACCTTGTTGATGACGCAGCCCACGATGCGCGGGTTGTTGACGCCACCGAAGTTGGAGCAGGCCAGCTCGATGCGCTCTTTGAGCTTCTGGCTGGAGTCGTTGCCCGGATGGGTCACGAACACCATGTCGGCGTCCAGCGCCTTGGCGACGTCGTAGTTCAGCTTGTTGGCAAAGGGTTGCTTGTCGGTCGGAACCAGGCCCTCGATCACCACCACTTCGGCACCGCTGGTCTTCACGTGCTCTTCGAAGCGGGCCACGATCTCTTCCAGCAGGATGTCGGTGTTGCTGGAGGTGATCATGTTCTCGGCGTAGGAGAGGGCGAACGGCTCGGGCGGGTTGATGTTGGCAGCGGCGCGGATCACTGCGGTGGAGCGCTCGGTACCGGTTTCACCCGGACGCGGCTGGGCGACCGGTTTGAAGAAGCTGACATTGACACCGTGACGTTCCATGGCGCGAACGACGCCAAGACTCACGGAGGTTACGCCGACACCAGTGCCGACCGGGATGAGCATAATAGTGCGTGCCACTTATTACCCCTTGTTCATTTTTTGGGATCAGGAAAAGGCCGCCCTGGGGCGGCCTTGCTCTACAGCTAATTTATGCGCCGACCAGTTCCAGCGCGTCGTGGGCGATGACCCACTCTTCGTTGGTCGGGATAACCAGGGCCTTGGTGGAACCAGCCTTGGTGATCTCGCCGCCCTTGCCGAAGCGAGCCTTCAGGTTGGCGTCGTGGTCGACGTCAAAGCCCAGCAGGCCCAGCTTGTTCAGGGTGATCTCACGGATCGGGGCGGAGTTCTCGCCGATGCCGCCGGTGAAGACCACGGCATCCAGACGACCGTCCATGGCGGCGGCGTAGGCACCGATGTACTTGGCCAGACGGTAGCAGTATACGTCCATGGCGCGCTTGGCTTCTTCCTTGCTGTCGTAGTTGTCTTCAACGAAACGGCAGTCGGAGGTGACTTCGGTCAGACCCTGCAGGCCGGATTCCTTGGTCAGCATGGTGTTGATTTCGGCAACGCTCATGCCCATCTTGTCGTGCAGGAAGAAGATGATGGCCGGATCGATGTCACCGGAACGGGTACCCATCACCAGGCCTTCCAGCGGGGTCAGGCCCATGGAAGTGTCGACGGACTGGCCGTTCTTGATGGCGCAGACGGAGCCGCCGTTGCCCAGGTGGCAGTTGATGATGTTGAGCTCTTCCACCGGCTTGTTCAGCTGCTTGGCCGCTTCCTGGCTGATGTAGTAGTGGCTGGTGCCGTGGGCGCCGTAGCGACGGATGCCGTTCTCTTTGTAGAGCTTGTACGGCAGGGCGTACAGGAAGGCTTCTTCCGGCATGGTCTGGTGGAAGGCGGTGTCGAACACGGCGACGTTCTTCTCGGCCAGTTCCGGGAAGACCTTAAGGGCGGCACGGATACCGATCAGGTGAGCCGGGTTGTGCAGCGGTGCGTAAGGAATGGCGGCTTCGATGCCGGCAATGACGTCATCACAGATGCGAACGGAGGAGGTGAAACGCTCGCCGCCGTGTACCACGCGGTGGCCGATGGCGATCAGGTTCTTGGACAGTTCCGGGTTGAGCGGCAGGATCTTGTGAACGATGAAGTCCAGCGCTTCCTGGTGAGCGGCACCGGCACCCAGATCAGCGTTGCCTTTCTCGCCGTTCAGCTTCCACTTGATGCGGGCGTCGTCGAGGTTGAAGCATTCGGCCAGGCCGGACAGCAGGTCATCACCGGTGGTTGCGTCAATGACAGCAAACTTCAGGGACGAGCTGCCACAGTTAAGAACAAGAACCAGCTTACTCATGAATAAATCCTATCGCAGATTGGGTTGGGTTGGAGGATGCGCCGGACGCGGTGCGTCCAAAAACTATCAACTTATCCTTATGAGGGTTGGCAATCTGTTGCTTGCCCCTTGTATAGTGATACAAGACCCGAAATTCAGACGTCCCTGACTGGTCAGTGGCCGTGCCCCAGCGTAAAAATGGGCGTACAAAGGATAACCTGATTGTTGAAAAATAACAAAGTCATCCTCAACCTTTGTTATTGCCTCTCAAATATTGTCGAGGTTTTGCCGTTAATGCGTTCGAAAAGAGCTCGGAGGTAGCATGAGCATGAACATTTTTGGAACTAAATTACAGCAAGGCCGTCATTATATGACTCTTTGGCCGCGCCGTCCCGAGCTTAATTCCATGTTCCCGGAGAATCGGGTGATCAGGGCCACCGAATTCGCCCTCAAGGTGATCCCGGCACTGGCGGTGCTCAGCGTCATGGTGCAGTTCCAGTTTGGCGAGCTTCATTACTGGCCCTCCGTGATGGCGTCCGTGCTCTTCCTGCTCAGCCTGCCGCTGCAAGGGTACTATTGGCTCGGCCAGCGCGCCGATACCCGGCTGCCCCCCTCCCTCGCCACCTGGTATCGGGAGATAAACGGCAAGATGAACGAGCAGGGCGGTCAACGTCAGCTGGTGGCCCGTCCCCGCTACGAAGAGCTGGCCGATACCCTCAACGCCGCCTTCAAGCAGCTGGACAAATCCTTCCTCTACGAATGACTTTCCGAAGTCAGACTGACGAAAAAGGCGCCCTCAGGCGCCTTTTTCACATTCAGGCGGCCAGCACCTTGCTGATCTCCTGGATGGAGAGCTTGTACTGACGGGGGCACTGACGCCAGACCGCCAGCATGCGCTGGTACTTGTCCCGCATGGCGATGTCGCTGGAGAGCTCGTCGCAGGGGCAGGGCAGTTCGGGGAAGCGCTTGTCCACTTCCAGCAGGAAGCAGACGTAATCCGCCAGTTCCCGCTCCTGGCTGCGGCTGTAGCCGTTGAAGGCAAGGCGGCTCTCGTTGACATCGGCCCGAGCGCTGGCATCCAGGTTGCCCCAGGAGATGGCCAGTGCATGGTGCAGCTCCAGAGTGTCCAGCACCTCCTGGCAGGTGGCGAGATCCAGATGGCCGAAGCTCTTCTCCAGCTCGAGGATCTGCAGGCAGTAGCCGCGTTCGACGATGGTGCTGGCACGCTGGTAAAACGCCGCCTTTTCCGGATTGAGTTTGGCCAGGATCTCGTACTGGTTGCTCAGGATCAGGCGTTCGGTGTGGCTCATGTTCATGGGCTGTCTCGCTGGAAAATGAATCTGGGGTCACGTTAACCCATATCCAGGATGAATTTTTTGATCTGAGAGGGGAGGTTGGCGAGAAAAGGGGGGGAAGAGGCGCCCTGGTGAGCCGCCAGAGAGTGGGGGCTGATGCCGTGGTGAAACGAGCAG
Source organism: Aeromonas sp. PS2Canimalfood6 (assembly GCF_048276795.1). NCBI lineage: Bacteria > Pseudomonadati > Pseudomonadota > Gammaproteobacteria > Aeromonadales > Aeromonadaceae > Aeromonas > Aeromonas sp. PS2Canimalfood6. The sequence goes on along the minus strand of NZ_JBLUXC010000034.1, from coordinate 22,256 downwards.
GGCCCGCCATGGCGAGCCCTGCAACAATGCCGCTGGTGGCTTAGCCCTTGACGAGGTCGAGCACCACCTGATGGTGATCGCTGGTCTTGAACTTGTCGAAGCGATGGGCAACCTTGCCCTCTTCATCGATGAGGAAGCTCAGGCGATGAATGCCGTCATACTCCTTGCCCATGAACTTCTTCGGGCCCCAGACGCCAAAGGCATCGGCCACCGCGTGATCCTCATCGGCCAGCAGGCGGAAGTTGAGGTTGTCGCGCTCCTCGAACTTTTTCAGGCGCTTAGCGCTGTCCGGGCTGATGCCGAGCACCACCACATTGAGGGCAGCCAGCTCGCTATTGACGTCGCGCAGACCGCAGGCCTGGGTGGTGCAACCCGGGGTCATCGCCTTGGGGTAGAAATAGATCAGCACCTTCTTGCCGCGCAGGTCGGCGAGGCGAACCTGATTGCCGTCCTGATCGGAGAGGGAGAAATCGGGGGCCTGGGTACCAGCTTCTAGTGGTGACATGGGGTCTCCTCGGATAAACGCCGTCAGGCGTACTTGTGATTGACGATGAATTCGAACGACTCGGCGCCCAGTCCACGACAGAAATCGGCGAAGGCTGTCTTCGAGCCGGGCTCTTCTCCCTGCTTGGAGAGATTCAACTGAAAGTTCGCCTTGAGCAGGTTGAAGGGCTGCTGTTCCAGGGTGATGGTCTGCATTGCCTGGATGTCCCAGCCGTGATCGCTGAAGAACTGGGTGCACTGACTTACGATGCCCGGCTGATCCCGGATCAGCACCTCTGCGCTGGCGCTGATGTCATATTGCAGGGAGTGGTGGCGCTCGGTGCGTTTCATCATGGTGATGAGATCCCACTCCTGGCTGCGCAGTGGGAGGCTGATTTCCAGTTGCATCATGCTGTTCCAGTCACCGGACAGCAGCATGATGAAGGTGAATTCGTTGCCGAAGATGCCAAGACGGCTGTCGACAATGTTGCAACCGCAGCCACTGACGTGACGGGTCACCTCATTGACGATGCCAGGCCTGTCCGTGCCGATGGCCGTTACGACCAGGTAGTGAGTCATAAATCGTCTCTCGTCCATTATTGAGAATGCGTTGACCGCGGGTGCCGGCACCCTGCCGGGAGGCCTCTTGTGCGCTCGTGCATTCATACGTTTTGTGCCGGATGGTAACACGGCTTGTCCCGTGCCTCCCTTGTTTTTCAAAAGGGGCAGCTTTACCATTACGCCCCTGAAAATCGGGAGAATTATCCATGTTACGCGGTAGTATTGTTGCGCTCGTTACCCCCATGCTGCCCTCGGGCGACATCGATTGGGTCAGTCTGGCAGCGCTGGTGGAATATCATGTGGATGCCGGGACCAGCGCCATCGTCGCCGTGGGAACCACGGGAGAGTCGGTCACCCTGAGCGAGCAGGAACATATCGCCGTGGTTGAGAAGACGGTGGAATACGCCGCCGGACGCATTCCCGTCATCGCGGGCTGCGGCTCCAACAATACTGCTCACGCCATCGCCCTCTCCCGGCGTTTCGCCACCATGGGCGTGGTGGCGGGTCTCTCGGTGACCCCCTATTACAACAAACCCACTCAGGAAGGCCTCTATCGTCACTATTGTGCGATCGCCGAGGCTAGTGGTCTGCCTCAAATTCTCTATAATGTGCCCGGTCGCACCTGCTGTGACCTCAAACCCGAGACGGTGGCCCGTCTGGCCAAGGTGCCCGGCATCATAGGTTTGAAAGAAGCGACTGGCGATCTTGGCCGTACCCCGCTGCTGCGCGAACTGTGCGGGCCGGATTTTGCGCTTTATAGTGGCGATGACGCCAGCGGATGTGATTTTATGCTGCAAGGGGGCGATGGTGTCATTTCGGTCACCACCAATATTGCGGCGCCCCAGATGGCCGACATGTGTCGTGCTGCCCTGGTCGGTGATGCCGGGCAGGCTCATGACATCAACAATCGATTGATGCCGTTGCATCAGACTCTGTTCTGTGAACCGAGTCCCATTCCGGTGAAATGGGCCTGTGCCCGGCTGGGATTGATGGCGACGGCGACCTTGCGTCTGCCCCTGACCGATCTCACCCCCGAGGGGGAAGCGGCGATGGCGCGAGCACTGACGACTGCGGAGTTGATGGCGAGTGTTTAAAGCAAATGGAAAGGGAAATGCAGTGCGCCTGGTACTGAGTGTCGCGACGGTGGCCGTGCTGGCTGCCTGCAGCTCACCCCAGGAACGCAAAATGGCCAACCGTGGCTTCGAGTATGAAGAGAGCCGCCTCGAAGGCCGCGCCTTCCTTGTGCCCGCCGGGTTGAGTACCCCCGCCTTTAACAGCAATTTCGACATTCCGGCCCTGCCCGAGAGCAGCCGTGAGGGCGCCCTCGGGGCCAAGGTGGACGTGCGTCCGCCCGCCCAGTTGCTCACCGTGGTGCCCGGCAGCCAGGTGGTGGCCAATGCCAGCGAGCCGACCGTCGCCTTCTATGCCCTCAGCACTTCCCAGAGCGTGGAGCGCGATACCTGGGCCTTCCTGATGAACTTCCTGGCCGAACACAAGGTCACCACCGAGAAGCTGGACCAGCAGGACGGCGTCTTGCAGACCGGCTGGTTTGACAACTCGGCGGTGCTCGATGGCTGGGCGGAAGATGACGATGACTTCAAGATCCGTCAGCGTTACCAGTTCACCCTGCGCAACGATGTGCAGCGCCACGCCATCAAGATGTCGGTACGGGTGCTGGATCACGAAGAGACCATCGACGGCGAGACCAGCACTGTGCTGACGCCGGCGGACGCCCAGCGTTATGCTACCCGCGCCCTGAACCAGTTTTCCCTCTATTACGACAAGCAGCTCAAGGCCCGTGAACAGCACAAGTCCAGCGATGGCATGGGGCTGGAGCTGGGTCTGGACAACAACGAGCTGAGCGCCTGGATTGCCGAAGGGTCGTTTGACCAGGTATGGCGCCGCCTCAATCAGGTGCTGCCTGCCTATGGTTTCACCATCAAGGATACCCAGCAGTCCCTGGGCTGGATCGACGTGGAGTACGACGAGCCGGACAGCGAGTTCTGGAAGGCCAAGGGAGCGGAGCCCTTCAAGCTCGAGGAAGACAAGTATCGCTTCCAGCTCGGCGAGATGACGGGCGGCAAGACCTCCATCACCCTGTTCGACAAGGACAAGAAGCCTGTCGCATCCGGTGTCATCTCCCAGATGTACATCAGCCTGTCCGAGGCCTTTGCCAAGGGCTTGGCCGATCAGGGGGCGAAGTAAGCATGGAAACAGGGGCCTCGCGCCCCTGTTTTGTTATGTCCGGGTTGCCGCAGGGCCAGCGTGCCGAGCCGGTTGCCCCGGGCCTGAGTACCTGATGATGTGAATCCCCCACAGACAGGGGTCTGGTGCCCCTGCCTAACTAGTCCCACAACAGGAAGTGTTATTAGCCATGAGTCTTGCAGATCAAGTATTGGCGGTGAACGACGATTTGCCGATCCGTACCGATAAACCTGTCCATTCCGGCAAAGTGCGCAGCGTCTACTGGTTGACCCCGGCAGACAGTGCCCGGCTCATTCGGGAGAAAGGCTATGATGTGCCGGCCGATACGCCCCTGGCCCTCATGGTGATCAGTGATCGCATCTCGGCTTTCGACTGCATCTGGCAAGGGGTGGACGGTCTGAACGGCGTGCCGGGCAAGGGCGCGGCGCTCAATGCCATCTCCAGCCACTGGTTCAAGCTGTTCAAGGAGCAGGGGCTGGCGGACAGCCACATCCTGGACATCCCGCACCCCTTCGTCTGGATCGTGCAAAAAGCCCGTCCCGTGATGATCGAGGCCATTGCCCGCCAGTACATCACCGGCTCCATGTGGCGTGCCTACAAGGATGGTGAGCGGGAATTCTGCGGCATCACCCTGCCGGAAGGGCTCAAGAAGGATCAGAAGCTGCCCGAGATCCTCATTACCCCGTCCACCAAGGGGATCCTCAAAGGGCTGGATGGCGTGCCGGAAGCGGACGACGTCAACGTCTCCCGCGGCGACATCGAGCGCCACCATCAGGCCTTCGGCTTCCGCTCCCCGGCGGACATCGACCGCTACGAGGCGCTGCTCAAAGAGGGCTTCAACGTCATCAGCGAGGCGCTGGCTGCCCTGGATCAGGTCTTCGTCGACACCAAGTTCGAGTTCGGTTACGTGACCGATGCCGCCGGTCGCGAGAAGCTCATCTACATGGATGAAGTGGGCACCCCCGACAGCTCCCGCATCTGGGACGGCGCAGCCCTTCGCGGCGGCGAGATCATCGAGAAGTCCAAAGAGGGCTTCCGCCAGTGGCTGCTGAACCACTTCCCGGATCCGGACATCCTGCTCAACAAGAACCGCATGCCCGAGCGCTTCGCCCTGGCCCGTGACAACAAGCTGCCCACCGAGGTGATGATGGATATCTCCCGTACCTATGTGGGGATCGCCGAGAAGATCATCGGTCAGCCGCTGGTACGCAGTGCCAATCCGAAGCAGGAGATCATCGAGGTACTGCGGGAGCAGTACGGCCTGATCGACTGAGGCCGACCGCTTTTTTTGCCGCAGGCGCACAAACGTTTGCCGGTGGCAGGGGAGGCACTTGCAACGCAGATGACAAAACGGGCCCCATGACGGGGCCCGTTTTCATTGGGTTGTCCGGAGCGCTCAGCCATTGACCCGGAAGATCTGACCGGTCTGTACCCCCAGTACCGATTTCTTGTAGGCCTGGGCCACCCGGGCGGCGGGTACCGGCACGAAGCCCGGGAAGAAGTCGGCATACTTTCCCATGGACTCTTCCAGCACGGTGGGGCTGACCACGTTGATGCGAATGCCCCTTGGCAGCTCGCAGGCGGCCCCTTTCACGAAGTGCTCGATGGCACCGTTGATGGTGGTGGCGCTCACCCCCCAGTGGATGGGCTCCTCGCTCAGAATGCCGCTGATGAGGGTGATGGAGCCACGGTCGCTCAGGTGGGCAATAGCGGCCCGGGTCAGGTTGATCTGGCCCATCAGCTTGCTCTGAAGCCCCACCTGCCACTGCTCGTCCGTCATCTCGGTCAGGGCATTGAAGGCGACGCTGCCGCTGGCGACCACCAGGGCATCGAAGGATCCGACCTGCTCGAAGAGCGCCCGGATGGAGTCGGGGTCGCGCATGTCCACTCTGGCATCCCCCTGGCTGTGACCTACCCGGATCACCTGGTGATCCTGGGCAAGCAGTTCGCTGACGGCGGCGCCAATGGTGCCGGAGGCACCCACAATCACAATCTTCATATCTATCGCTCCTGGTTGAGATGAGTTGATGATAGCGGGATAAAAAGGGAGAAAAAGCGCTTATGATGAACCCATTGTTTCCATATTGGTGCTAATGATGGATATCACCCACCTGGCCAGTTTCTATGAAGTGGTGCAACGAGGCAGTTTCTCCGCCGCTGCCGATGCCCTGGGGGTGAGCAAGGGGATGCTGAGTCGCCATGTCAGCGCCCTGGAGTCCGCCCTCAATGCCCAACTGCTCCAGCGCACGACCCGCAGACTCAGCCTGACCGAGGCGGGGCGGGTGCTTCACCAGCAGGCCGGCGAGATCTTCGCCCTGGCCCGGGAGGCGGAGGAGGGGATCCGCGCCCTGACCGAGGAGGACAGCGGCCGCCTGCGCTTCACCTGCCCGGTCAGTACGGGGGACCGCATGGTGAGCGAGCTGCTCGCCCGTTTTGCCGAGCTCTGCCCCGGCGTCCAGGTCGAGCTCAACTTCACCAATGCCATGATCGACATGAGCCAGGGGGAGAATGACATCGCCCTGCGGGCCATGGAGCTGATCCCCGACAACCTGGTGGCCCTGCCGCTCGGCAGGCTCAAGGATGTGGTGGTGGCAAGCCCCGCCCTGCTGGCGCGGGAGGGGATCCCCGCCACTCCCTATGAGCTGGGGGGGCGCTCCTGCCTGCTGCAGGGCCACAACCCGGACTGGGAGCAGTGGCACTTTCGCCAGGGGGAGGAGGAGGCGCACATCCTGGTGCAGGGGCGAGTGCGGGCCAACCACTACAGCACCCTGCTGCAACTGGCCCGGGCGGGCATGGGCTTTGCCAAGTGTCCACTGATGCTGGTGGAGGCCAGCCTGGCCCGAGGGGAGCTGGTGGCCGTGCTGACGGAGTGGCAGACCGGACTGCACCCGATCCATGTGCTGCACGCCCAGCAGCGCCGGGTGCCGCGCAAGATCCGGCTGTTCAAGCAGGTGCTGGCCCAGTGGTTTGCCGAGCGGCCCCATTATCTGCTGGGGTGAGCCTGCATCCCGTTATTTTTCTGTCATCTGGGGCTGCTACCCTGCGCCCTTCATCGCGAAAGGAGAGTCAGGGAATGAATCGTCATCAGGGTTGGGCAGGGGTTGCGCTGCTGTGCTGCGGCGGTGTGCAGGCCGAGGTCAGGGTCGAGGTGCCCCGGGATTTCCAGATCCTGGCGGTGAGCGCAGGCAAGGTGCAGGACGAGCAGCACGCCGTGCTGGCCGACGGGGAGCAGCAACTGCTGGTGCGTTACGAGGGGGTGATCCCGAGTCGCAACAGCAGCGACAACGATCGCCAGGTTCGCTCCGAGCCCCAGGTGCTTCGCTATAAGGCCCGCGGGCAGTCGGTGCGCCTGCAGGCTCCCGTGCCTGCGGACGAGGCCGGGATGGAACGCTACGCCAGGGCCCCAGTCCTGAGCCTGGTGGCGGGGGGGCAGCCCCTCGAGGTGCGCCAGGATACGCTGATGGTGCAGGGGATGCAGATCGGCATGGACTGGCATGCCAGGCTGATGGAGTACAACCGTGGCGAGGGGCCTGCCGTGCTCGCCGGTGCGGCGGATGTGACTGCGGCCGCCGTGGCGACGCCCCGGGCCTCCTCCGTGCCGGCCAGCGCCCTGGAAGGGCAGTTGCAACAGCTTTTCCTGCAGGCGGACCCCGCGCTTCGCAAGCGCTTCATCGGTTGGGCCGTGCCGCGCCTTTAAGTTTGCTCCCCGTTGCAGTAACGTGGGCACATCTTTGATTCCCGATGTGCCCATGTTGATCAGCGAGGCCCCCATGTTTGAATTGCACCCCCGCCTTCAGGCGGATACCCGGATACTCGGGGATCTGCCCCTGTGCCGCGTCCTGCTGGCCAAAGACAGCCAGTATCCCTGGCTGATTCTGGTGCCCCGGGTCGCCAACCTGCGGGAGATCCATCATCTGGCCCCCGAGCAGCAACAGCAGTTGATGCAGGAGTCCTGCGCCGTCGCCACCCTGATGGAGCGGGCACTCGGCCCGGACAAGATCAACGTGGCGGCCCTCGGCAATCTGGTGCCTCAGCTGCACTTGCACCATGTGGCCCGCTTCAGCTCGGATGCGGCCTGGCCCGGTCCCATCTGGGGTGCCTGTCCCGCCATTCCCTATGAGGAGCAGGCCTTGCAAGGGGCGGCTGCCAGTTGGCAAACCCGTCTGGCTACCCTGGATGGATTTCAGCCATTTCTGACTGATAATCCAGTCAAGTGAGAGGTGGCTCGCGCTTTGGGCACCGGGATCACGCAATCTGTTAGCGTATCGCGTCGGTGCATGGTGACATGGGCGACACGAGTGACAGCCCCATTATTTCGATCAGCAGGAAGGTTCCATGATAGTGACAAGATCCGAGGATGATGCCGTATTGACCACAGAGGACGTACTGCTGAGCCTGTGCAATTCGGTGACGAGCGTATTGAGTGCGGCGACCCAGACCCAGGTGCGCTTCTCCGGCATGGTGCAGCGGATCAGCAAGACCTGCCTCAAGCCTGACATCGGCTGTTTCGTGCTGTTTGACGGCGGCTTCTCCGGGCTGGTGGTGATCAACTTCTCCGCCGCCGCGGCCATGGAGCTCTACCAGAGCTACATGCTGAGCATGGGGCTCTCCAAGGAGGATCTCGCCATCTCCCACACCTCGGACGAGGTGAGCAACGTCATGGGCGAGCTGATGAACCAGATCGTCGGCAGCTTCACCACCAAGGTGGGGCGTGAGCTGCAGACCCACATCACCCAGAACCAGCCCAAGATGCTGGCGCTCAACAAGCAGGTGATGCTGAGCGTCGACACCAACCTCGACAATCCCGAGACCCGCCGGGTGACCTTCTTCACCGCCAGCAACAACATCTTCTATCTGGAGCTGGCCATGGACAAGACGGAGTTTATCCGGATCCATGATGGCGGCGTGCAGGAGGAGGTGGATCCCGACGAGCTGATCGCCCAGGCCAAGCAGTCAGCCAAACCGGCACCGGCGGCCGCGCCGGCGAGCAACGAGCACGACGATCTGCTGGATTCCCTCGGCATCTGATGGTCGAGGGTTGTGCAAATGAAGAGGCCACCCCGGGGGTGGCCTTCTTGCTTGGGGCGGGTCAGAAGTTGTAAAGCAGCCCGGTACTGAAGCGAAGCGCCTCGGCATCGTAGAAGTCGATGTCGGAGTCGGCGCTGGAGTAGGCCGCGGTGAAGGTGGCGGCAAGGGGTTTGATGCCGAACAGGTTGTGCCAGAAGAAGGTGCCATTGAGGGCGAACTCGCTGGCATCGGCGCGCTGGCCGAACAGGGGATTCGCCTCGTCATACTTGCGCTTGCCGGCGTAGAGGTTGCTCACGATGGACCACTGGGAGGCGCGCTTGGCATAGGTCAGCTGCAGACCGGTGTTCTTGAAGCTCTCCGCACTCCCGTCCAGGCGGGCCTCCTTGTAGAGGAAGGCGGGCTCCAGCAGCTGGTCGCCGCCGAAGTGGTACTGGTAGGAGACAGCCAGGTCGTGGACCTTGCCGTTGCGGCTCAGCATGGAGGCGTAGTGGGTGCCGTGGGTCAGGTCATATTGCTGGCCGCTGCGCTCCTCGTCGAGCTCCACTTCCCGGCTGGTCAGGGTGGCGTAGACGTTGCTGCCCCAGATCCTGTCCCAGGCAAAGCGCACCCCTTTTGAGGTGAGATCGGTGGCGCTGCGATCCACGCCGGTGGCGAAGGGATCGCTCCACACTTCTACCGGCATGAGGTTGAACACCAGGGAGGTGGCGACGATACCCTTGTCACCCATCTCCTGGCGCAGACCGAGTTGCTGGGTCAAGTCGAAGCGCACCGCGTCCTGGATGAGGTTGCCGAGGAAGACCTGGGTGCGGGTATCGGCGAAGGTGTAGCGGATATCGGCATTGAGCAGCGGGCTCAGACCGCTTTCGCGGCCGGGGGAGCCCAGATCATCGATACGGCTGTTGCTGTCGTCACCGGCATAGAAGTTGGACTTGTGGCTGCCGGCATTGACCCCGCCCAGCAGAAAACCGGACCAGCCGGTCTGGCGGGGGATCTCCCCCAGATCGGCGTGGGCGGTGGTGGCGACCAGCAGGCCAAGGCTCAACAGAACATGATTTCGCATCGGGTATGCTCCTGACATAACGAATGAGAAGGGTGACAGTGCGCCCCGGTATTCCGGTGGAACCGGTGCTGACTGAGGCATGGCAGGCATACTACCCCAGCCGGAGTGTGACGTTAATCAATAATTGAATACGCGACGGACAAGAGTTCATGGCGCCGTACTGGTATCCTGTTTGCGCAAGAAAAGGGGAGAAAACAACGAGATGAAGCAGATCAAATCCTGGGCGCAATATTACGTCGACCTGATGACCAAGCTGGGACTGGTGCGCTTCAGCATGTTCCTGGCCACCGCCATCATAGTGCTGGCCGTGTCGATCCAGATGGGGGTGACCCTGTTTTTGCGCGGCACCGTGGACATCGTCGACCTGGTGCGCTCTGTCTTCTTCGGCCTGCTGGTGACCCCCTGGGCCGTCTATTTTCTCTCCATCGTGGTGGATCAGCTGGAGGACTCCCGCCAGCGGCTGACCCGGATGGTGCGCAAGTTGCAAGACATGCGCGAGCGGGATCTCGAGCTCAACAGCCAGTTGCAGGAGAACATCAGCCGGCTCAACGCCCAGATCGCCGAGACCAACCGGGCCGAGACCCTGCGCCAGCAAGCCATCGAGGATCTCGAAAACGAAGTGTTCCAGCGGGAGAAGGCCCAGTTGCATCTGGGGGAGCGTACCGCCCTCTTGCGCTCCTTCATCGACTGCTCCCCCGATCTGGTCTATTACCGCAACGAGGACGAGCAGTTCTCCGGTTGCAACCGCGCCATGGAGGAGCTCACCGGCAAGGTGGAGGCGGAACTCATCGGCCTGACCCCGTTCGATGTCTACAAGCACGACATCGCCAGCAAGGTGGTGGAGACCGACAAGCAGGTCTTCGCCCAGAACGAGCCGCTCACCTATGAGCAGTGGCTGGAGTATCCCGATGGCCGCAAGGCCTACTTCGAGCTGCGCAAGGTGCCCTTCTTCGACCGCTTCGGCAAGCGGCTCGGCCTGCTCGGCTTTGGTCGCGACATCACCGAGCGCAAGCAGTACCAGGACAAGCTGGAGAAGGCGAGTCGGGACAAGACCACCTTCATCTCCACCATCAGCCACGAGCTGCGCACCCCGCTCAATGGCATCGTCGGCTTAAGCCGGATGCTGATGGATACGCCCCTCGATGCCAGACAGCAGCAGCAGCTCAAGACCATCCACCTGAGCGCGGTGACGCTCGGCAACATCTTCAACGACATCATCGATCTGGACAAGCTCGACCGTCGTCGGCTGGAGATTGCGCCGGCTCCGCTGGATTTGCCCGCCTTCCTCGACGAGCTGGAGACGCTGTCGCGCATCCAGGCGGAGCAGAAGGGGCTCTACCTGTACTTCGACCGGGACGGCGACATGCCCCAGTTCGTGATGGCGGACGGCACCCGGCTGCGCCAGGTGCTGTGGAACCTGGTGGGCAATGCGGTCAAGTTCACCGATGAAGGGGGCGTCACCATACGCTGTCTCGCCCACGCCGCTGATGAACCGGGCAAGCTGGCGCTGCACTTCGAGGTGGAAGACACCGGGGTGGGCATTCCCCGCGCCCAGCAGGAGAAGATCTTCGCCATGTACTATCAGGTGCAGGGCAAGAAGCACGCCACCGGCACCGGCATCGGGCTGGCGGTCTCCCGTCAGCTGGTGCAGGCGATGGGCGGCCAGCTCTACGTGGACAGCGACCCGGGCGAAGGCGCCTGCTTCACCGCCGAGCTGGAGGTGGACTGCGTCGAGCCCAGGGCCGCGGCCCCGGAGCCCGAGATGCCCTGCCTCGATATCCTGCTGGTGGAGGATGTGGAGCTCAACGTGACAGTGGCCTGCGCTCTGCTGAACAAGCTCGGCCATCAGGTCAAGGTGGCGCGGGATGGTGCAGAGGCGCTGGCCATGGCCAACCCGGATGATTTCGACTTGATCCTGCTCGACATCCAGTTGCCGGATATGACGGGGTTCGATGTGGCGGAGCAACTGCTCGCGCGCTACGGCGACAGCTTGCCCCCCATGGTGGCGCTCACCGCCAACGCCACCGGCGATCGCCAGTACTACCGGGATCACGGCATGCAGGATGTGATCAACAAGCCGCTGGGCTCCAAGGCGGTGCGGGAGGTGATAGGCCACCTGTTTGCGGATCTTGCCGGGGACGAGGCGGACGAGCAGGACGATGTCCACCATCAGGATGCCCTGCTGGATCTGCCCTTCCTCACCGATTACGCCAGCACGGTCGGCAAGCCGGTGCTGCTCTCCAGCGTCGAGCTGTTCGAGAAGATGATGCCGGATTACATGGCGGTGCTCGACTCCAACATGATTGCCAGGGATCAGGCCGGTGTGGTGGAGGAGGCCCACAAGATCAAGGGGGCGGCGGGCTCCATCGGCCTGCGCCGGTTGCAGCAGACGGCCCAGCTCATCCAGAGCCCGGAACACCCCGCCTGGTGGGAGAACGTGGAGGACTGGATTGAAACCCTGCGCCGGGAATACCCGGGTGACATCGCCCGCCTGCGGCGCTGGCTGCTCTCGTAGACACGACGCCTCAGGCAAGGAGCCACGACATGTATGACCGTTTGATCCCCCCCGAGCGCATTCACCCCTGGGGAGACGAAGACCTGCTGGAGGCGACGGAGCAGGACCGCACCCGCATCGTGCAGGCGGCGCCGGTGCGCCGCCTGCAGCAGAAGACCCAGGTCTTCCCGCTCGATGTGAAAGCCTCGGTGCGCAGCCGCCTCACCCATTCGTTGGAGGTGCAGGAGACTGGTCGCCAGATCAGTCGCCGCATCCTGGCGGCGTTGCCAGCCGGAGTGGTGTGCGAGGGGGCCTTCATCAATCTGGTGGAGATGTCCTGCCTGTTGCACGATGTCGGCAACCCGCCGTTTGGCCATTTCGGCGAGCAGGTGATGAGTCAGTGGCTTGCCCAGGAGCTGGACGGCCTCTTCGCCCGTGCCCACGACCAGTTGCCGAGCCCCCAGTGGGCAACCCTTCGCCAGGATCTGCTGGTGTTTGACGGCAATGCCCAGAGCCTGCGACTGGTGCACAGCCTCCATGAGCTGAACCTCACCCTGGGGCAACTGGCGGCGCTGTGCAAATACCCGCAGCAGCCCCTGCCGGGCCTGCACCATCCACAGGGCTATGGTCAGCACCACGGCTGGACCAGCAAGCGCGGCATCTTCTTCAGCGAACAACCCCTCTATCGTGCCCTCGGCCAGAGCCTGGGGCTGGCCGAGGGGTGCCGTCATCCGCTGGTCTACATCATGGAGGCGGCGGACGACATCTCTTACTGCATCGCCGATCTCGAGGATGCGGTGGACAGGCGCATCCTCACCCAGAGCGAGCTGCTGGCAGCCCTGCGCGAGGCGGACGAGGGCGGTTACATGGCCGATCTGCTCGATGAGGCGCTTGCCTCCGGTCGGGGGTTCTTCCCCCATTTTCGCCAGCATCTGACCCGGGATCTGGTGGCGCTGGCCGCCCATACCTATGTGGCCGAGCACGATCAGATCCTGAGCGGGGCCTATCCCCAGGCGCTGCTGCACGGTCAGGCTCCGGCAGCCCGGGTACTCGATACCCTCAAGCGGGTGGCTCGCGAGCTGGTGTTCATGCGCCCGGAGGTGGAGGCGCTGGAGCTGGAAGGCTATGCCGCCCTGCGCGGGGTGCTCTCCACCTACGCCTGCCTGCTGGCCCTGCCCGCCAGCCAGTTCGAGCGGCTGCTCGCAGGCAACGGCGGGAGCGAGCTCTTCTTTGCCCGGCGGCTGTTCCACCGCCTCTCTGCCCGCCACCTCAAGGCGTACCGGCTGGCGGTGGCGAGCCGGGATCCCCGTTTCGAAAAGGAGAGCGAGCAGGAGTGGTACTACCGGGTGCGGCTGCTGCTCGATTATGTGAGCGGCATGACGGATACCTATGCGCTGGAGGAGTTCCGGCTGTTGTCAGGGATTTGACTGAACCTCTTTTTGGCCGCATTCCACCCATATGGGTGGGAGAGATATTGCGTAAAATTCGGTGTTTTTTTACACTGCGGCAACTTGTTCAACTTTCACACGGTAAGGAGACGACCATGCAACATTCCATGTTCAACGTTGCGTTCGATCGCTGCTCTGGCAGCGCGAAGACTCGTGCTCTTTATTTGCCGCGTGGAGGGGACAGGTAACACCTGCTTTTTTCATCACCCGCGGTTGTCCCGCAGGGTGATCACCTCTCTCCGGGGGAACCGCACGTTCAACTGGAGAATATTATGTCTATCGAACTCGCCCTGCTGCGCCACGTAGAGACCCTGGTTCAAAAAAGGATCACCCGGCTGGAGCGTCGCGTCAGCTACCTGCATCTTTCACCTGCCCTGCTCAAAGACATCGGGCTGGAAGGCAAGGAAGTGCAGATCGCCCACATCCGTGAGCGGGAGTTTCAAACCGGTTTCCGGCTCGGGAACCGAATAACCTGATGGGAGGGGGCCCGGCCCCCGACCTGGTGGATGGCAGGCCTGGGCCTGCCATTTTTCTTTCCTGATGAGCATTGTCTCAATTTAGTTGTCGCACATTGCGCCAAACACTCTATGATCCCCCTCCGTTTCGTATGGGAGTTGATAATGTTCCGCCGCTGCTGTCGTCTCATCCTGCTATGTGGTCTGGCTTTCTGGAGCCTGATGGTTGCGGCTGCGCCGGTGCAACTGGACCAGAGCAACTTCACCCTGGACGAACTGCACTGGCTTGCCACCCATGATGAACTGGTCGTCGGCATGCCTTCGGCGGCCTGGCCACCCTATGTCTATACCGATGGGCGCGGCAATTTCACCGGCCCCCTGGATGAGTTCGCCTCCCAGATTGCAGCCAGGCTGGGAGTGAGCCTTCGCTACCGTGCGTATGCCAACAATGCGGCGGTCCAGCAGGCCTTGCTGGATGGCAAGGTCGACATGTTGATCGGGGTGGCTCCGAGCCCGACCCGCACCCTGCAGATGCAATTTACCTCCGAGCTGATGGCAATGCCCCGGGCCGTGCTGTTGACGGGGGGGCGGTAGAGCCTCTCTCTGGAAGAGGCCTATGGGGTGCGCTGGGTCTGCGTCTTCGGTGTCAGCGCTTGCGATGAGCTGCTGCGCCTGGGGATCTCGAACCTGATCACGGCCGACAGCCGGGACGAGGCGATCTTCATGCTCAAGGAGGGCAAGGCGGATGCCTATCTGGCCGAGCTGCCCATGCTGAACAGGCTGCAAGCCATGGCGGGCATGGCGCTGGCCAGGATCGACTGGATGAGGGATACCTCCCTCGCCATGGCCGTGGCACCCAGGAATGATGTCTTGCAGGGATTGCTGGAGCGGGCCCTCGAGGATATCTCTCCCCTCGAGCGTCGCGCCATTCTGGAGGCGGGGGACATCCTCGACTATGCCCTGGTGAAAAGGAGCAGGGAGATCGTCTTCAATCCGCAGGAGCAGGCGTGGTTGCAAGCACATCCGGTCATCCGCTACGGGGTTGCTCCGGATTGGCCCGGGATGAGCGAGGTGGACGACAGGGGGCGGCTCAAGGGGCTCATTGCCGATCTGCTGACACTGATGAGCCAGCGTGCCGGGCTCCAGTTCACCCTGGTGCCGACCCGGAGCTGGGCCCAGAGCATGGCGCTCTTCCAGGATCGCAAGCTGGATCTCATCCCGGCCATGACTCCCACCGCGGAGCGTCAGCAGTTTGCCCGCTTTACCCCCAACTACGCGTCGATCAACCGGGTGGTCGTGGCGAGGCAGGGGATGGCCGAGCTCACCGCCGCCAGGGCACTGAAAGGGCACAGGGTGGGCATGGTAGGGGGCTCGGTGGAGCAGGTCTTGCTGAACGAGGTGGGGGCCATCGCCGTGCCGGTGGCCAGCGATGCCGAATTGCTGCCCCTGCTGGACCAGCAGAAGGTCGACTATGTGCTGATGAGCACCACCACCCTGGAGCAGTCGCTGCAAAAGGGATTCAGCGACCGCTACCAGGTGGTCTTCTCCGGCAGCGACCTGCGGGTACCCATCGCCATGGCGACCCAGTTGCAGGACCCCATGCTGCAGCAGATCCTCACCAAGGTGCTGATCGCCATTCCCCCCGACGAGCTCTCCGCCCTGGAGAAAGAGTGGCTCTCCCTGACCATACAGACGGGACTGGATCCGAAGACGGTGCTGCTCTGGTCCTCCCTTGGTGGCGGCATTTTCCTGCTCTGCCTCTTGCTGTTCATGGGCTGGAACCGGACGTTGCGCCGCCAGATCAGCCAGCGGCGGGAGGCCGAGCGGCGGCTCGAGGAGCAGTTGATGTTTGTCCAGATGATGCTGGATGCCCTGCCCAACCAGGTGGTGCTGACCAACGAGCGCTATGAAGTGGCAATGACGAACCGGGCGTATCGGCAGATGTTTCTCGGCGGGGAGAACCTGACGGGCTCCTATGAGCGGTTGCTCCAGGATCGATTGCCCGAGTCGATCCGCACCAGGGTGATGGAGGAGGATGCCAGCGTCTGGGAGAGCGGAGAGGAGCTTCATGGCCGGGGCGAGATCCGGTTTGATGACGATCGCCTGCACCAGATGATCTACACCAAGCGGCTCTTTGCGGGGCCCGATGACAAGCGGCTCGGGATCCTGACCGTGCTGACCGACGTGACCGAGCTGGAGCAGGCGCGGTTTGCGGCCCAGGAGGCGCAGACCCGGCTGACCCAGATCACTGACAGCATGCCGGGTCTGGTCTATCAGTATCACTGGCTTGGGCCGGGCAAGGGGCACTTCCTCTACACCTCGCAAGGGGTCAGGGAGATGGTGGGGGTCGAAGAGGAGCATGCCGGCATGGCGGTCACCGGTGCCTCCATCCTGGGGCTGACAGGCAAGGCGCACCAGGACTTCGTGGCCACGGTGGATCGTCATGCCCTGAGCATGCAGCCGCTGGATCTCGAGGTGGAGATCCGGCGCCAGGGGGAGGCGGGCTATTTGCAGATCCGTGGTCATTTCGTTCACCAGGAGGGGCTTGAAGGGGTCATATTGAACGGCGTGGTGCAGGACATCACCAAGCTCAAGCGCCAGGAGCTGGAGCTGCGCCAGGCCAGGCGGGTGGCGGAGGAGGCGACCCAGGCGCGCAGCCGCTTCCTCGCCACCATGAGTCATGAGCTTCGCACTCCCATCTCCGGCATGCACGGCATGCTGGAGCTGCTGCAAATGAGCCCGCTGGATGACGATCAGCGCTACATGTTGCGCAATATCTCGACCTCCACCAACCACCTGCTCTATCTGGTGAACGACATCCTGGACTTCTCCAAGATGGAAGCCGGGCAGTTGCAACTGCATCCCCATCACTGCCGCCTGACCTCGGTGATTTGCGATGTCATCCGGGGACATGCGGCCCTGGCCTATGGCAAGGGACTCATTGTGACGCTGCGGTGGGGGAAGACGGTGCCGGATCTGGCCTGTATCGACGGGATCAGGGTGGGGCAGGTGATCTCCAATCTGTTGAACAACGCGGTGAAGTTCACCGAGGCAGGGGCGATCGCCATCCAGGTGGATTATGAAGACGACCGGCTGGCCTTCCGGATCCGGGATACCGGGATAGGCATCGCCCTGGAGCAGCAGCGCACCCTCTTCATCCCGTTCAAGCAGGTGGAGTCCGACACCAACCGCCGGTTTGGCGGCACCGGGCTCGGGCTTGCCATCTGTCATCAACTCACCCAGAAAATGGGGGGGAGCCTGACCCTGGAGAGTACCCCCGGAATGGGCACCTGCGTGACTTTCACGTTGCCTCTGGCCGAGTGCCAGTGGGAAGCGCCGCCCCTGACCGGCCAGGTATGGTGGTGGTTTGGGGAGGATGAGGGGCTGGAATCGGTGATGGCCAGGCTGGGCGCCAGACTGGTTCGCATGGAGGCACACCATTGGCAGCAGCCCCTCGAGGGGCATCTGCTGGCGCAGGAGAATCACCTGGAGCAGGCCCTTGGCAGTGACTGGCTGGCCTGTTTGCAGCGTTCGAACCTCAAGGGCATAGTACTCTCTCCCCATGAGGCCCTGCGGGGACGCATGGGTGGTGACGCCTGGTGGCGACTGGGACAATCGCCTCTCTATCCCGATCTGTTGCTGGAAACCTGCCAGTCACTGTTCAACCAGCAGGCGAGCCAGTCGATGGGGATGGAGGGGGGAGAAGCTCAAGGGGCGGGTGCTGGTGGCCGATGATCACCCCGTCAACCGGGCATTGCTGACGAGACAGCTCGCTATCCTGGGGCTCGAGTCCGAGGTGGTGGAAGATGGCGAGGAGGCGCTGCGCGCCTGGCAGGGGCAGGACTTCGCCCTGCTGCTGACCGACTGCCACATGCCGGTGATGGATGGCTATGCCCTCACGCGAGCCTTGCGGGATGCCGGGGACAGTGCTCCCATTATCGGGGTGACGGCCGATACCTCTGAGGAGGCGAGCCAGCAGATGCGTGATGCCGGCATGAACGACATGCTGTTCAAGCCCTACAGCCTGGATGCCCTGAGCCAGACCCTGGGACGCTGGTTGCCGACTCAGGAAGAACAGCTCGCCTCGGAGGCGCCCCGGCAAGCCAGGGTTCAACTGCCAGGCATAAGCTGGTTGACCCTGTTCGGGGATGAGGCGGTGGCACGCAGCATGGCCAGCGAATACCTGGAAGCCAACGAGCAGGATGGCGAGGACATGAGGCTGGCGCTGGCCAGCCAGGATACCCAGGCGCTGGTGGAGACGGCACATCGCATCAAGGGGGCCGCGCGCATGGTAGGACAGCAGGCATTGGCAGAGGAGGCAGCCCGGCTGGAGGCGGCGGCCAGATTGAAACAACTGGACAAGCTCGATGACCTGGCCAGGGCGGTACAGGCATTGATGGACTCTATCAGAGGTGAAACGGGGTTATGGCTCGATGAATAGCGCACGGCATGAGTTGGCGATCATGGTGGTGGAGGATCACAACTTCCAGCGCAAGGCCCTGATGCACCAGATCCGCGGACTGGGCTACGGCAACCTGCTGGAGGCGCAGGACGGGGAGGAGGCGCTGGCACAGTGCCAGCACCACAGGGTCGACATCCTGTTCTGCGATCTGCGTATGCCGGGCATGGATGGCATGGCGCTGCTGCGCCGCCTCTCCCTTGGCGGGTTCCGCGGCGGCATCGTGCTGTGCAGCGCCCTGGAGGATGACGTGGTCGATGCCGTGCTGCGCATGAGCCGGGCCTATGGCCTGCAGGTGCTGGGGCGCATCGAGAAACCCGCGTCTCCCCAGCAGATCGCGCAGCTCATCGGTGCCTGGCGGCCCCAGCAGGTGCGCAGCCAGGAAGAGGATGGTTATCACCTGACCCTGGATGAGCTGCGCCGGGCGCTGGATCAGGACCAGTTGCTGCCCTGGTATCAACCCAAGGTGGGATTTCACAACGGGGAGTGGCTCGGCATGGAGGCGCTTGCCCGCTGGCAGCACCCCGAATATGGCCTCATCTCGCCAGCCCGTTTCATCCCGCTGGCGGAGCACAACGGGCTCATCGACCCGCTCACCGAGGTGATCATCGGCAAGGCGCTGCGGGACGGCCACCTGTGGGAGAAGACCGGGCTCTCCCTGAACCTGTCGATGAACCTTTCTACCACCTCCCTCATCGAGGGGGATCTGTGCAACACCCTGCTCAGCCACTGCCAGCGCTGGAGCATCAACCCCGAGCTCATCACCCTCGAAGTGACCGAGAGCGCCTTCGTCAAGGATCTCGGCAAGTCGCTGGAGGTGCTGACCCGCTTGCGGATGCACGGTTTTGGTCTCTCCATCGATGATTTCGGGACCGGCTACTCCTCCATGCAGCAGCTCGCCCTGCTCCCCTTTACCGAGTTGAAACTGGACAGATCCTTCGTGGATCGCTGCTATGAAGATCCCTCTCGCCTAGCCATCATCGAGTCCAGCATCGAGCTGGCTCGCAAGTTGGGCTTGAAATCGGTGGCCGAGGGGGTCGAAGATGAGGCGACCTGGCAATTGCTGGCGAAGCTGGGGTGCGATCAATGCCAGGGCTTCTTCTCCGCCCGTCCCATGCCCCGTGAGGAGCTGCTGGGATGGCATCAGGGTTGGCAGGCTCGTTTGCCCGCGCTCATCAGATGCTAATCCCGGGCAGGATGCCCGACGAATTCCAAGGATGGCCATGAAAATATCAAGCAAGTTGTTGTTGAGCTTCTGTTTTATCAACCTGCTCATCATTCTCTCCTCCGCCCTTGTCTATCATCAGCTCGGCCGGATCGAAGGCTCGCAAGATGCCTTGCTGGCCCAGGCCCTGCCCGCCCTGCAGCGGGACGAGGCGAGCCAGAAAGCCCTGATTGCCACCGTTTCATCCCTGCGGGCCTATCTCATCCTCGGCAAGGATCCGGCACAGGGTGATCGCATCAAGCAGGAGTGGGAAGAGGCCTGGCACGCCATCGAGCGCCAGCGTTTCACCCCCGACCTGACCCGGGCACTCAAGGATTTCAAGGGGGCACAGTCACAGGTGTGGGCCCTGGCTCACACCGAAGAGAACCTGCCCGCCCACACCCTGATGCTGCTGGAGGCCGGCCCTCTGGCGGAGTCGGCCCTCGATCAGTTGCAGTCTTTTGCCAATGAAGAGGTGGCGACGCCCCAGGCGACGTTGCCCGGTGACAGGCGCCTGCTGCTCAAGCAGGTGGGGGATGCCTACAACAGCCTGGGCAATGCGCTCTCCGCCCTGCGGGATTTCCTCATCTCGGGGGAGAAGGAGTACCTGGACAAGTACCGGGACTACTACCAGTTTCACCAGCAGCGGGTGGCCGAGCTGAAACAGCAAGAGGCCAACTTCACCGAGGCACAAAAGGGGCTCTGGACGCTCTTTGAAGAGATGTCAGCCCCCTTTGCAGAGCTGGTCGGTCAGGTGATCGAGAAGCGCCAGGCCCCGGACTGGGACAGGGCCAACCACCTGATGGCCACCGAGATAGAGCCCGCCCTGACCCGGCTGGCGGATCAGCTGGCGACCCAGGTGACCCATACCCGTGCCGAGGTGGACAAGATGGCGGGGGAGATGGCGGCCGCCAGTCAGACCATTCACCGCACCCTGCTGCTCGCCACCACCAGTGTCATCCTGCTGGGCACCCTGGTGGCCCTGCTGTTCAGCCGGCGCCTGACCCGGGACATCGCCAGCCTGGTGAAACGGGCGGGCCTGGTGGCCGATGGCCGCCTCCCCGTCACCCCTTTGCCCGTGCTTCGTCAGGATGAGTTGGGAGGGCTCACGGGCTCCATCAACCGGATGTCGGTACAGTTGCGCGAGCTGGTGGGGGAGATCCAGGGGGCGGTCGGTCAGGTGGAAGGGGCTGGCCGCGAGGTGGGCGAGACCACCAATGCCATCGTGGATGATCTGGCGAGCCAGAACCAGCGGCTCGATGCGGTGGCAGCCGCCATCGAGCAGATGTCGGTCAGTACCCGGGATGTGGCGGGCAACATTGCGGACGCGGCGGGAGCGGCTCGCCAGACCGAGCAACAGGCAAGGGAGGGAGAGCAGGCCCTCGCCCGCATGGGGACCACCATGGCGCAGATTGGTGCCATGATTGCCCAGGCAAACCAGGCGATGACGCAGCTCAGCAGCCAGAGCGAGCAAGTGGGGAGGGTCACCGAAGTGATCGCCACTATCGCCGAGCAGACCAATCTGCTGGCACTCAATGCGGCCATCGAGGCGGCGCGGGCCGGTGAGCAGGGACGGGGATTTGCCGTGGTGGCCGATGAAGTGAGGCAGTTGGCCAGCCGCACCAGCGCATCGACCATGGAGATCAACCAGACCATTGCCAGCATCCAGCAGCAGACCCGGGAGACCGCGGATACCGTGGGCAGCGGCACCCTGCTGGTGGAGCAGGGGCGCGGCGCCGTGGCCTCGGTGACCGAGACTCTGGAGTCGATGGCGACGCTGGTGCAGGATCTCAGCGGCCAGCTTGCCGCCATCGCCACCGCCACCGAGCAGCAGTCAAGGGCGGCGCAGGAGGTGGCGGGCACGGTGGAGGAGATTGCCGGGCTCAGCCATCAGTCCAGCGAGCATGGCCAGCAGGGGGAGCAGATCGCCGCCCGCCTGACCCGGGAGACCGGGAGACTGACATCGGCCATCAGCCGCTTCGAACTGGATGCCTGACGCAAGTGAGAGAAAAACGGGGCAGACCTCTGGGTCTGCCCCGTTTTTTTCGGCCCGAAAACCTGGTGGTGGAAGGATGCACGCCGCAGGTGCGGTCCTGACCGTTCGGAAGCTGGGGGATGGTGTCTTGTGTACTGCCCTGTGGCTCTTTCTGCCGGCAGGACGGGTCACTCCAGGCGGCGGAAGGCCTGGTTTTCGAAGCTGCTGCAGGTCTCCTGGTTGAGCAGGTTGACCAGCAGGATGGCCCGCTTTTCGCCATCCGGTTCCAGATAGATGGCTTCAAACCCGGCGAGGGGGCCGGATTCGATAAGTACCTTGTCTCCCTGGGTCGGCAGGCGGGCATAGCTGGCGCGCGCCTCGTCGCTGTCGTCCCGGCTCATGAGCCGGTAGATCAGCTGGCTGCTGACGGGGGTCCACTCCTTGCCGAAGTGGATGATGCGACTGATGCCCCGGGTCGATTTCAGGGTGACCGGGGTGACCTCTTCCAGATCCACGTAGATGAAGAGATAGTTGGGGAACATGGGCTCGCGCTGGGGCACGCGCTTGCCTCGCCGCAGTTTTTCAATCTCGACCATGGGGTAATAGGATTCAACGCCCTGGGCTGCCAGATGGGCGCGGGCGCGGGCCTCTTCCTTGGGTTTGCAGTAGGCCAGATACCATTTCTTCATTGTTGTTCTGTTTTTCGTGTTGCCGTGCTTGTGGCTATGATAACGGGGGTAAAAAAAAAGGCCACGCTTGACGTTAATGCCAGTCAGTTAAGCCTGACTGGCATTGTTTTTACTAGGTTTTCTCGTCGCATACTTCTGTGGTTTGGCTTTGATGCACCTTGGGTAACTTCGTTCTCGGCGGGCGGGTAACTTGAA
>NZ_JBLUXC010000033.1:0-45599 GCF_048276795.1 Aeromonas sp. PS2Canimalfood6 | reverse complement strand
ATGGTGTTTTTGCTCATGGGGGGAGCGTATCTAAGGAGCAGGATCAAGCAAGCAGGAAAGTGGGATCAAGAGACGATCGTCTCATTTTTCCTGTGTCAATACTGTTCCGGTGAATACTTACCTCCTATGCACCATGGGCATTGCACTTATTATCTGAATTCACGGTGCGCTTCAATCGACGGCTCTCGAAGGAGATCTGGGTCAATTATTGCCGATGAATGAATATTGCAAAGAACTATCTCAATAAAGACCTGAACTTCGGAGAGTAAACAATCTAATGCGGAATCAACCTTATGATCATATCCATAATCTTGCTCTGAACCTATCGGACTTAGATAGTCTTTTTCTAACGATGGGATACGAGTATGTATCAGGTTCAAAGCTTTTTCTGATTCTCTGATGACTTCAATATTTAGTTGTTCTTTTATACTTTCATTTTTAGCTACCTTAGCTTTATTCCAAAGGTTATATATAAGGTGAAATCTGGGACACCCACCTTTTTGACAGCGGCGTAGCCCTGTACTTGGCTTGAGGTGTCACTGTCAGGGAGTGAGCCATGACCATTGCCCGTTCACGTCAAATCAGTTTGCAGGATACGCCTTACTACCATGTGGTCAGTCGCTGTGTGCGGCGGGCGTTTCTGTGCGGGGAAGATGCCCACTCCGGCCAGAGTTACGAGCATCGGCGTCAGTGGGTAGTGGACAAGTTGGGCCAATTGTCGCGACTGTTTGCCATCGGTGTGTGTGCCTATGCGGTGATGAGCAATCACTATCACCTGGTGCTCAAGGTCGAGTCGGATACCGCTGCCAATTGGAGCGAGCGGGAGGTGGCCGAGCGTTGGGCGGCGCTGTTCCAGTGGCCGCTGCTGGTACGACGCTGGTATCAGGGGGAATCCCTGATTGAGCCCGAACTGGCCGTGGTGCAACAACTGATAGGACAGTGGCGGGATCGCCTGCATTCCATCAGCTGGTTTGTGCGGTTGCTCAACGAAAACCTGGCTCGGCAGGCCAATCGGGAAGATGGTTGTAAGGGCCATTTCTGGGAAGGGCGCTTCAAGAGCCAGGCCTTGCTCACCGAATCAGCCCTGCTGGCCTGCATGGCCTATGTTGATCTCAATCCGATACGAGCGGGATTGTCCGATCGGCCCGAGCAGAGCGATTACACCAGCCTCAAGCAGCGTCTCGATGGCGAGCAGTCCGCCGCCCCATTGCCGCCGTTGCTGTTGCCATTCGCGCACGAAGCGCGACCCGATAGCCTGGCATATACCTTTGCGGATTACCTGATGCTGGTGGACTGGACAGGTCGCGCCATCCGAGTGGACAAACGGGGCCATATCCCAGTTTGTCTTGCCCCCATCCTGACGCGGCTGGGGGTGGACGAGGTGCGCTGGCTCAAGCAAGTGACGCTGTTTCGGCGCCAGGGCATCAGAGTGGTGGGTGACAAAGAGCATTGTCAGCAGTTTGCCTGGCACTGTGGCCAGCGACGGTGTCATCAACCATCCCTTTGAGTGATGAATGCTCGCATCATAACAACGTCCGGTATCGCGCCATCACCCCGCCGGTGTGATCGCATCTGAATTGGCGTCATCGATGCCAAGACATTCTCTTTAATCCCCCGAGTTTCACAAATGCCATCGCAAATGCTGGATGACAAGTTGTGCTGGGCGCTGGATGAGGGCTTTCTCCAAAAGATGGCTGTCCTGATAAGGCGCCATGAATTGGCGTCATCGATGCCAAGACATTCTCTTTAATCCCCCCGAGTTCCACAAATACCATCGCAAATGCTGGATGACGAGTTGTGCTGGGCGCTGGATGAGAGCTTTCTCTAAAAGATGGCTGTCTTGATAACTCTTTCTCCAAAAGATGGCTGTCCTGATAAGGCGGGTTGGGGAAAAGGGGCTATCGGCCCTTTGTTATCAGGCCGTTTTTTCACAACGCTGCGACACCGTGGGTGTTGCTTGAGCAGGTGATTTTTGCATCAGTGAAACAGAGTGGGTGATATGGTTCCTCCAATGGAACAATTCGTACACAAAGATGGCTGTCCCAAATGAAGAAAGGCTTTGTTATCTTGCTGGATACGTTGGCAAGGGCGAGTCACGTGGAACGTTCAAGTCAGGAGCAATCAGATGGCGATAACAACGCGATCCCGAAGAGAGAAGGTAGGCAGCGGGCTCGGGCTGGTGATGGGGCTCATCGCCTTTAACCTGATCGAAGAATCTGGGACACCCACCTTTCTGTATGGGGCGTAATGTCACCAAATCCCACGCTACCGCCCATGGATTACAGCTTCCAATATGCTCCATTGACTATCGAGGGCAGTGACCCATCGCAGTTCAACAGGTTCCAGATAGCCACTGTAAGACAAACGAAACTACCCAAGCGAGCCTTAAAATGATGTAACCATCAGAATCACATTGAAATCTGGGACACCCACCTTTTTGACAGCGACGTAGCCCTGTACTTGGCTTGAGGTGTCACTGCCAGGGGGTGAGCCATGACCATTGCCCGTTCACGTCAAATCAGTTTGCAGGATACGCCTTACTATCATGTGGTCAGTCGCTGTGTGCGGCGGGCGTTTCTGTGCGGGGAAGATGCCCACTCCGGCCAGAGTTACGAGCATCGGCGCCAGTGGGTAGTGGACAAGTTGGGCCAATTGTCGCGACTGTTTGCCATCGGTGTTTGTGCCTATGCGGTGATGAGCAATCACTATCACCTGGTGCTCAAGGTCGAGTCGGATACCGCTGCCAATTGGAGCGAGCGAGAGGTGGCCGAGCGTTGGGCGGCGCTGTTCCTGTGGCCGCTGCTGGTACGACGCTGGTATCAGGGGGAATCCCTGATTGAGCCTGAACTCGCTGTGGTGCAACAACTGATAGGACAGTGGCGGGAGCGCCTGCATTCCATCAGCTGGTTTGTGCGGTTGCTCAACGAAAACCTGGCTCGGCAGGCCAATCGGGAAGATGGTTGCAAGGGCCATTTTTGGGAAGGGCGCTTCAAGAGCCAGGCCCTGCTCACCGAATCGGGAAATCTAGGACACCCACCTTTTTGACAGCGACGTAGCCCTGTACTTGGCTTGAGGCGGGGGATCTGGGACACCCACCTTTTTGACAGCGGCGTAGTCCTGTACTTGGCTTGAGGTGTCACTGCCCAGGGGGTGAGCCATGACTATTGCCCGTTCACGTCAAATCAGTTTGCAGGATACGCCTTACTATCATGTGGTCAGTCGTTGTGTGCGGCGGGCGTTTCTGTGCGGGGAAGATGCCCACACCGGCCAGAGTTACGAGCATCGGCGCCAGTGGGTGGTGGACAAGTTAGGCCAATTGTCGCGACTGTTTGCCATCGTTGTTTGTGCCTATGCGGTGATGAGCAATCACTATCACCTGGTGCTCAAGGTCGAGTCGGATACCGCTGCCAATTGGAGCGAGCGGGAGGTGGCCGAGCGTTGGGCTGCGCTGTTCCAGTGGCCGCTGCTGGTACGACGCTGGTATCAGGGGGAATCCCTGATTGAGCCCGAACTGGCCGTGGTGCAACAACTGATAGGGCAGTGGCGGGAGCGGTTACATTCCATCAGCTGGTTTGTGCGGTTGCTCAACGAAAACCTGGCTCGGCAGGCCAATCGGGAAGATGGTTGTAAGGGCCATTTCTGGGAAGGGCGCTTCAAGAGCCAGGCCTTGCTCACCGAATCAGCCCTGCTGGCCTGCATGGCCTATGTTGATCTCAATCCGATACGAGCGGGATTGTCCGACCGGCCCGAGCAGAGCGATTACACCAGCCTCAAGCAGCGTCTCGATGGCGAGCAGTCCGCCGCCCCATTGCCGCCGTTGCTGTTGCCATTCGCGCACGAAGCGCGACCCGATAGCCTGCTATATACCTTTGCGGATTACCTGATGCTGGTGGACTGGACAGGCCGCGCCATCCGAGTGGACAAACGGGGCCATATCCCAGTTTGTCTTGCCCCCATCCTGACGCGGCTGGGGGTGGACGAGGTGCGCTGGCTCAAGCAAGTGACGCTGTTTCGGCGCCAGGGCATCAGAGTGGTGGGTGACAAAGAGCATTGTCAGCAGTTTGCCTGGCACTGTGGCCAGCGACGGTGTCATCAACCATCCCTTTGAGTGATGAATGCTCGCATCATAACAACGTCCGGTATCGCGCCAGCTCCCCGCCTGTGTGATCGCATCTGAATTGGCGTCATCAATGCCAAGACATTCTCTTTAATCCCCCGAGTTTCACAAATGCCATCGCAAATGCAGGATGACGAGTTGTGCTGGGCGCTGGATGAGGGCTTTCTCCAAAGGATGGCTGTCCTGATAAGGCGGGTTGGGGAAGAGGGGCTATCGGCCCTTTGTTATCAGGCCCTTTTTCACAACGCTGCGACACCGTGGGTGTTGCTTGAGCAGGTGATTTTTGCATCAGTGAAACAGAGTGGGTGATATGGTTCCTCCAATGGAACAATCCGTACACAAAGATGGCTGTCCCAAATGAAGGAAAGCTTTGTTATCTTGCTGGATACGTTGGCAAGGGCGAGTCACGTGGAACGTTCAAGTCAGGAGCAATCAGATGGCGATAAAAACGCGATCCCGAAGAGAGAAGGTAGGCAGCGGGCTCGGGCTGGTGATGGGGCTCATCGCCTTTAACCTGATTGTACCCCTGCTTCCGGTTGCAACAGAGATGTCGGATATGACCCGGATGATAGGTGCCATGGTCAGCGCCATGCTTTGCGCCGAGCTGGGCGCCAGGATTGGCAAGTGGCGGGATGCCAAAGAGCAGGCCAGGTCGGCAGAGTAACTCGACGTGAGAAGAGCGCCAATCGCCCGAGTGCGGCGGTGTGTGCGGGTGTAACAGGCAGGGCGACATTTGTTGCCCTGCCTGTTTTGCTATCGCGGTGTGCCGCTCAAGCGCCGCGCCGCCGGGGGGCGCTTCGATGGAGGAAGGTGGCCAGGGTGTCGCGGGGTGATGCCGCATTGCATCAGAAGGCGCCTGGAGCGAGATGGCGCCAAGGCTGGATCTGCGAGGGAAATCCTGAGATCGTGCAGGCAGTTATCTGGTTATCCCCTTGAGAGGAGTGCCCATGCGCATTGCCCTGATTGGCCTTGGCGATATCGCCCGGAAGGCCTATCTGCCGCTGCTGGCAAACGACGAGCGAGTCACCCCGCTGCTCTGTACCCGGAGTCCCTCGGTGCTCGGCAAACTGGCGCGCCAGTACCGGATTGGCGAGTGTTTTACCGAGGTCGATGCGCTGCTGGCGAGCCGACCTGATGCGGTGATGATCCACGCTGCCACCGCCGTGCACGGCAAACTGGCGGAGCTGTGCCTGCGTGCCGGCATTCCCACCTTTGTGGACAAGCCGCTGTGTGACAACGCAGGAGAGGTGGAGGCGCTCGCCAATCTCGCCATCGCCAGAGACTGCCCGCTGTTTGTGGGCTTCAACCGTCGCTATCTGCCCGCCATGGCCGCCGCACGCGGCCAGCCGCTGACCGAGCTCCATTGGCAAAAGCACAGGCACGCCCTGCCGGGGGCGCCTCGCCAGTTCCTGTTCGACGACTGTATCCATGTGCTCGACAGCCTCTGCTGTTATGGCGGCGAGCCGGACGGGGAGCTGCATGCGGTGCTGCGACGCAGCAGTGAGCAGCCCGAGCTGCTGGCCGGGGTGAGCGTCGCCTGGCAGAGCGGGCAGATGGCGGTAAGCGGCAGCATGAATCGCAGCGCCGGCATGACCGAGGAGCGCATCGATGCCTATGGCGACAACCTCTCATTGCATATCGAGAACTGCACTCGTGGCCTGCTTGCGCGAGACAACACAGTGCAGACTCTGGCTCCGGGCGACTGGCAGCCCGTGCTGGCGAGCCGAGGCTTTGTCGCCATGCTCGAGCACTGGTATGGGCAGATTGACGTCGGGCGGGCAGACGGGGCGCTGGTCGAGAGCTACCTGAAAAGCCATCGACTGGCGGAGCGCCTCGTCGCCCTGGCAAAGGGATGACCCGGAGGCAAGGGGCTGGGTGACACCGACAGGCATCACTGGTCAGAGAAGCGGCAGAGCACTGTATGAGATGGTGGCTCCTTGCGCAGTCAGCCGGGAAAGGTGCCAGCGAGCGAGCCAAGCGAAGGCGGGTTTGTTATCTTGGCGGCCATCAAGAGCAGCAGGGCAGAGATCGCAATGAAGAAGGTGTCGGAGATGAGATGGCTGACCGCAGTAGGCGGGGTATTCCGTTCATGAGCATCATTCTGGGGATTGATCCCGGTTCGCGCATCACCGGTTACGGGGTCATTCGCATCGTCGCGGGCAAGGCGGAATATCTGGGATCGGGCTGCATCCGCACCGATCTGGGGGAGCTGCCGTCTCGCCTGAAGCAGGTCTATGACGGGGTGAGCGAGATCATCACCCAGTTCAAGCCGGACGAGTTCGCCATCGAGCGGGTTTTTATGGCGCGCAACGCGGACTCGGCCCTGAAGCTCGGCCAGGCCAGGGGAAGTGCCATCGTCGCGGCGGTCAACGCCCTGCTGCCGGTGAGCGAGTATTCGGCCACCCAGATCAAGCAGGCGGTGGTGGGCACCGGTGGCGCCGCCAAGGAGCAGGTGCAGCACATGGTGACCCATCTGCTCAAGCTCTCTGCCACCCCCCAGGCGGATGCGGCGGATGCCCTCGGGGTGGCGCTCTGCCACTTCCATACCCGTCAGAGCCTCATTCGCATGGCCGGGCGGGCCAGCGGATCGGTGCGCGGCCGTTATCGCTGATCCCTGGAGGAGGGCTACCCGGTGTTGGCAGGGGAGCGCCGGGTGCCGGAGCTGCTGACAGAATCGCTGGTCGGGTCACAATCTGTCGCGTCCCTCCATAGGACTCCCGTGGAGAAGCGCACCGGGCGGGTGAATATCTTTCTACTTTATCAATAACTTGTGACCGTCATCACATATCCGCGATGAGCCGGGTCGGTTTCGTCTTGCTCCGCCACACTCCCATAATATGGCGCCTGTTCAATAACAGTCTCCGTATGAGCCTTTCAGGTTCGCGTGTTAGTCATCATGGGAGAGACAAGAGTGAAACCTTTTGCTGCTGAATTTATGGGAACCTTCTGGCTGGTGCTGGGGGGCTGCGGGAGCGCCGTGCTGGCTGCCGCCTTCCCCAATGTGGGGATCGGCCTGCTGGGCGTCGCCCTGGCGTTCGGCCTGACTGTGCTGACCATGGCCTATGCCATCGGTCATATCTCGGGTTGCCAGCTGAACCCGGCCGTGACAGTCGGGCTCTGGGCTGGTGGTCGCTTCCCGGTCTCCAACGTGCTGCCCTACATCGTGGCCCAGGTGCTTGGTGGGATCGTGGCAGGTGGCGTGCTCTATGTCATTGCCAGCGGACAGGCGGGTTTTGATGTGAGCGCCGGCTTTGCTTCCAACGGCTATGGCGAGCATTCCCCCGGCGGTTACAGCCTGCTGGCCGCACTGGTGTGTGAAGTGGTGATGACCGGTTTCTTCCTGTTTGTCATCATGGGTGCCACCGACAGCCGTGCGCCGGCCGGGTTTGCTCCCATCGCCATCGGTCTGTGCCTGACCCTCATTCACCTCATCAGCATTCCGGTGACCAACACCTCGGTCAACCCGGCGCGCAGCACTGGGGTGGCGCTTTTTGTCGGTGACTGGGCCGTGGGCCAGCTCTGGCTGTTCTGGGTTGCCCCCATTGTCGGTGCCATTCTGGGTGCATTGGCCTATCGTGTGATCGCCACGAAAGAGTGATGTGTTGCTAGTTAACGTGTGGTATCGACACGCCCCCGGGCGTGTTTTTTATGTCTGAAGGAATACCGGGCAGGGCGCCATGCTGACGATAGGGTGCGGCATGATCACAGTCCCTTGGCGCTCAGCATCTCTTTGTAGCGCTGATGAAGCAGCTTGACCCGTTCCACATATGCCCGGGTTTCGGCATAGGGCGGTATGCCGCCGTGTTTTTGCACCGCACCGGCGCCTGCATTGTAGGCGGCGGTGGCCAGGGCCACATTGCCGTCATACTGCTTGAGCAGACCCGCCAGGTATTTCACCCCGCCAAAGATGTTCTGCTCCGCCAGCAGGGCGTTGCCGACCCCGAGCTCGTGCGCCGTGGCGGGCATCAGTTGGGTCAGTCCCATGGCGCCCTTGCGGGAGACGGCCAGAGGATTGAAAGCGGACTCGGCATGGATAAGTGCCCGGATGAGGGCAGGCTCGACCTGATAAGCCTTGGCTGCCGCCTGTATGGTGCTGGCGTAGTCATAGAGGAAGAGGCCTGTCGTGCGCCAGTTGACCTTGGACGCCGGATCGCAGGCATAGCAGTCGTTGAACAGCAGCAGTTCGTAGTGACCCTGCTCCGGCATCATGTCGGAATAGCGTATGACCCCGTTCTTTTGTACCGACTTGTAGACCTGGATCTGACGGCTTGCAGGCTTAGCGGGTTCAGGGGAGGGGAGCGGCGCCGTGGTGAGTGCCACGGTACGCGGCGTGGGAACCGGGGAGGAGACAGCCGTCTCCGGGGTCAGGATCACCACCTCTGCCGGCGGCGGTATCTGAGCCGGGGCTGCGTGGGAAAACAGCGGCATCATGCCCAGCAACATCCATGCTTTCAACGGCTTGCTCCTTAAGCCTCGTTAGCCACGTTGAGTAAAGCATTCGGGATGGCGCAGAACAAGTGCCCGTGAACAGGGGAGGCTGGAAATGTGATGGCAGAGGGACGTCCCACCTGTGTGCTCACTCAGGACAAGGGGCGCGGCTCATGGCGTCAAGGGACGCATGATCGCAACCTCGTCTTTTCCATCTAGTTATTGGCTTTTTTGTAAGTTAAAGGCGTGTTATCTTGCTGTTGCTCCACTCTGGTCAGATCTCTTCGTGGAGCCAGAGAGCGAGCAGGAGAGGGCCGGTATGGCCAGAGCGAAATGGGCATGACAAGCAGGCGAGCGATGGAGCTCACATTCGAAGAGTACTGTGATGCGGATCTTTCCCTCATCAGAGACTATTACGAGACGACGTTTTCCCACTATGTGCCGGATTTGGCAGAACGGATTTTTGTGGTTCGTGATGCGCACTGGCTGGTGGGGGCGGTGCGCCTGCGCGATGAACAGGATTACTACCACTTGTGCGGCTTTCGTCTGCTCCCTCACTACCAGTCTCTGGGGCTGGGGTCCCGCCTGCTGCAGCATGCCTGCCGCGATCTTTCCGACAAGCCCGTGATCTGTCACGCCCTGCCATTCGAGAAACCCTTCTACCTCAAGGCGGGATTTGACCACCTTCCCCTGCATGAACTCGACGGACCCCTTCACTCCCTCTATCACCAGCAGCACGAACAGGGTTACCAGATCGAGCTGCTGGTGCGCCAGGCGAAGGCGCCTGTTTTCAACTGAGATCTTATTGGGGTTTGGTCAGCAGGTGGATCTTGCCTGGTGACAGCTCCAGCCCCAGCAGATTTTCCTTGAGCCAGGCCTGATTGGGGTCCCTGTCATCCAGCTTGTAGACAGGCTGGGTCTCCAGCCGTTTCTCCATGCTCTGCAGCAGCATCCTCAGCATGAAACCAAACTTCTGTTCCGCCGCGGCAGGCTCCAGCTTGTAATCGATGAGCTTCATGTTGTCGAGGAAGAGCGCACTCTTGGCCTTGTCGTAGCGGGGCCTCGCCTCATAGGTCATGTTGAGGCGCGCGTCGTACTCGGTCTGATCCGGGAGCGCGATTTTCAACTTGCCTTTGCCAAACACCCTGGCGGTATCCGGGCTCTGGCGACCAATCTGCACATCGCTCTGCTCGAGTAGCACATGGGCCTTGATGATGCCGGGCAATTCCAGCTGTTTGTCCACTTGCACCTGGGATTGCAGGTACTGATTTATCTGCTGCTCATTGATGTCATATGAGCCTTGACCTAGCATGGCCAGACTCAGCAGCATAGATTGCAGGATCATGCTAACGACCTGATAGAATGGGTGTGCCCCATAGCATACCATCCCGACCCTGTGGGGTCTGCCCGTGCCATCTGTCCAATACACCAAGGAGTCGCCTTGCTCGACGGTCTGGAATACGACATTCAGTTGCTGTTTTCCCGCTTTCTCGGCTGGTTGTTGCTGTTGTTTCACACCGTGATCGTGGCAGGGATCTCCCTGCGGGTGGTGATGAAGCGACGTCCCATCGGGGTATCCCTCGCCTGGTTGGCCCTCATCTATGCCATCCCCTTCGCCGGGGTCGGTTTCTACGTGCTGTTTGGCGAGATACGCCTCGGTCGCAAGCGGGCGGAGCGGGCCCAGGCCATGTACCGTCCTTACGCCATCTGGATCCGCCAGCTCGCGCGCCTCTTCCCCCAGCACTGCTGCGAGGTGGGCAGCAAGGCACGCCCGCTCCACGATCTGATCCAGGGGCGCTTGGCCATGCCCATGCTCTCGGGCAACCGGATGACCCTGCTGCACAAGCCCAAGAGCATCGTAGAGGAGATAGTGCGCGACATCCGGGGCTCCTCCCAATCCTGTTATCTGGAGTTCTACATCTGGCACCCCGGCGGGGATGTGGACGAGGTGTGCGAGGCGTTGATGGAGGTGGCGGCACGCGGCGTGGATTGTCGTGTCTTGCTCGACTCCATCGGCAGCAAGACCTTCTTCCGCTCCTCCTGGCCCAAAACCTTGCGTGCCGCTGGTGTCAAAGTCGTGGAAGTGTTGCCGGTCGGCGCCTGGCGAATCCCCTTCCAGCGTCAGGACTTGCGCATGCACCGCAAGCTGGTGGTGATCGATGACAAGGTTGGTTACACCGGCTCCATGAACATGGTGGATCCCCGTTTCTTCAAGCAGGATGCCGGGGTCGGCCAATGGGTCGACATCATGATCCGGGTGCAGGGCCCCGTGGTGCCGTTGATGTGGTCCACCTTCGTCTGGGACTGGGAGATGGAGACCGGCGAACGGCTGCTCGACAGTCTGCAACATGAGCCGGAAGCCTGGCCACAGACCAACTATCGGGCCCAGCTCATTCCCTCCGGCCCCTTCGTCGGCGGTGACTGCATCCAGCAGAGCCTGCTGCTCGCCATCTACCAGGCTCGTCATCATCTGGTGCTGACCACCCCCTATTTCGTGCCGGACGATCCGCTGGCTGCGGCCCTCTCTTCGGCGGCGGCCCGCGGCGTGCTGGTGCAGTTAGTTCTGCCTGCGCGCAACGACTCCCTGATGGCCAACCACGCCAGCAACTCCTTCATGGAGGATCTGCTGGCGGCAGGAGTGGAGATATACCGCTATGATGCCGGACTGCTGCACACCAAGAGCGTGCTGGTGGACGATGATTTCGCCCTGGTGGGCACGGTCAACCTCGACCGGCGCAGTCTCTGGCTCAATTTCGAGATCACCCTGCTCATCGACAACCCGGTGTTTGTCGCCGAGATGAACCAGCTGGTGCAGGGCTACATGCTGGAGGCTACCCCCATGTCACTGACCAGGTGGCGTGCCCGCCCCTGGTACAAAAAATTGCTTGAGAACATCTTCTACCTGTTCAGCCCCCTGCTGTGACAACCAGAGCGTGGACCCCAAGCCGTTGTCTGGCTTGTGTTGATGCCCATCCTCCCCGTAGAGTGCGCCCATGCACCCGCCATTGAACTATTGTGGAGAAACAGAACTGATGAAGAAAAAAGTGGCCTTGGCCGTCGGAGCCGTGTTGGTGGTGGGAGGGCTTGGCGCCTGCTGGTACACGGGCAATACGTTCGACCGGATCCTGGCCGAGCAGATCGCCAGGGCGCAGCAGGAGAGCGGGATCGAAGTCACCTGGAGCCCAGAGACGGAGAATCTGTTTACCCGCGACGGCGTACTCAAGGTGGTGGTGCCGCCCCAGACGCTGGCGAGTTTTGATCCCCAGCTGGCGGGAAGCGAACCCATCGAGATGCAGTTCGCGTTCAACAGCCGCCTGTTGCCGCTCTATATCAAGAGTCACCTCCAGCTTGATACCGCACAGGGCACGCTGGCGCCCATCCTGACCTCTCTGGGGATGCAGCAGTGGCAACTGGGGGCAGAATCGGCGAGCAGCCTCTGGACCATGAGCAACAGTTCCCGCTTCTGGGTGAGTGACTTCAAGGTCAAGGAGGGGCTCAACGAGTTCACCTTCCTGCCCTTGAACGGCGACTATCGTGGGGATCTCGACGGCAATGGTCATCTCACCGCCCACTGGTTGGGGATGACGGTCCACGATGCCCAGAGCAAGACAGATCTGGCCCTGGCCGATCTCAAGGGCAGTGCCGATATGGCCGAGATCAGCGGGCTCTGGCTCTCTCCCCGCAGCGATGCGACCCTCACGGCCTTCACCCTGACCCAGCCGGGGAACGTCAAGATCACGCTGGAGGGGCTGACCACGGCCACCGAGCTGGCGGGGGACGATCTTCAGACGCTCTCCACTCGCTATCAGATGAAGGTGGCGACCCTCAACATGGAGAGCGAGGAAGACCGGCTCGCGCTGACCCAGGGAAATCTGGATCTCTCCCTCAAGGGGCTGGATCTCGAGGGGTATCAGACGCTGCAAGAGGCCAGCAGCAAACGGGTGGACGAAGCGGCCATCCAGGAAGCGCTGGACAAGATGCTCCAGAGAGGGGCCACACTGGAACTGGCGGATCTGAGTGCGCGATTGAACGGTGAGCTTGTCAGCCTGCAAGGGGAGGCCAAGCTGGCGCCCACCACCCTGGCACAGTTGATGGGCAGCGAGGAGGGGATGCAGGCACTCTCCGGTCTGCTGCATGCCCACCTTGGGGAGAAGCTGGGCCAGGCCGTACCCCAGTTGGCCCCCATGCTGGAGCAATTCACTGCCATGGGATATCTGAAGGCGCAGGAGTCACAGCTTCAGGCCGAGCTCAAGCTCGACAAAGGGGCCGTGACCGTCAATGGTCTGCCGCTGCACCCGTGAGTGCCGCGCAATGAAAAGGCTCCCTCGGGAGCCTTTTTGCTGGGGTGCGCGCAGCCGCTTACTTGAACACGACGGTCTTGTTGCCGTAGACGAAGACCCGCTCGTTCAGCACCAGTTCCAGCGCCCGGCTCAGCACGGATTTCTCCACGTCGCGTCCGGCCTTGGCCATGTCATCGGCACTGAAGGTGTGATCGACGTGGATCACGTCCTGCTCGACGATGGGGCCTTCATCCAGATCGTCGGTGACGAAGTGGGCGGTGGCACCAATCAGCTTGACCCCGCGGTCGAAGGCTTGACGATAGGGGCGGGCGCCGATGAAGGCAGGCAGGAAGGAGTGGTGGATATTGATGATCTTGCGCGGATAGGCTTCCACGAAGCTTGGGGTCAGCACACGCATGTATTTGGCCAGGATGACGTAATCCGGCTGGTAGCCATCGATGAGCGTGCGCACTTGCTCCTCATGCTCGGTGCGGCTGAGATCCTCGTGGCTCACGCAGTGGAAGGGGATGTCGAACTTGCCGGTCAGCTCGGCGAGGGTGTCGTAGTTGCCGATGACCGCGACGATGTCCATGTCCAGGGCGCCGGCATAGTTTTTCATCAGGATGTCGCCGAGGCAGTGAGTCTCCTTGGTCACCAGGATGACGATGCGCTTCTTGCCCGCCTTGACGAGACGACGCTGGGCGCCGGCAGGCAGGGCATCATCGAGGTCGGCCAGCAGGGTCTCGTCGTTGAAGCGCCCTTCCAGCTCGGTGCGCATGAAGAAGCGGCCGTTTTCGTGATCCACGAACTCGTCGTTCTTGTTGATGTTGAGCTGGTGCTTGTAGCAGATGTTGGTGATCTTGGCGATGAGACCCTTGGCATCGGGGCAATCGGTCAGCAGTATTTTCTTTTCCATCTCTGTCATGATTCCGTTTGTGATGTTGGCACCCGGTCTGCGCGGGCGCGCGCGTTTTTGCTGGCACTATGCCACAAACGAAATCAGAAAGGACAGCGCGCCGTGTATCGGGTGGTGCTCGCGCGAAAATTGCAGTGCAGCCAGCTCCCGGTTTGTCTTTGATGGGTTTTTGGCTGGCATCCTGCGTCTTTTTTCTTTAGGCTGTCTGCGCTTATTCTCAGGGCGGGGCGAAATTCCCCACCGGCGGTATCCCGATGTGACTCGGGGAGCCCGCGAGCGCCCGACCCGGCATTCATCCGGGACGGGGTCAGCAGATCCGGTGAGATGCCGGAGCCGACGGTCATAGTCCGGATGAAAGAGGATAAGACAGATATTGCTGGCCAGACCCTGCCGGGTTGGCCGCCGCATGGCTACTTCTGTCTGCCTTTCCATGCCCTGATTCTGGTCCTTGTCTTTTTTAGGAGTCTTACCATGAATCAGTCTCTACTCAGTGAATTCGGTGATCCCATTGCTCGCGTCGAAGCCGCGCTGGCCGCCCTGCGTGCCGGTCAGGGTGTGCTGGTGGCCGATGATGAAGATCGTGAGAACGAAGGCGATCTCATCTTTGCCGCAGAAACCATGACCAACGAGCAGATGGCCATGATGATCCGCGAGTGCTCCGGCATCGTCTGCCTCTGTCTGACCGACGAGCGGGTTCGCCAGCTCGAGCTGCCGATGATGGTGGAGGCCAACTCCAGCCACTATCAGACTGCCTTCACCGTGACCATCGAAGCGGCGCAGGGGGTGACCACCGGGGTGTCCGCCGCCGATCGCATCACCACCATCCGCGCGGCCATCGCCGACGGAGCCCGGCCCTCCGATTTGCATCGACCCGGCCATGTCTTCCCGCTGCGCGCCCGTACGGGTGGGGTACTGACCCGCCGTGGTCACACCGAAGCGACCGTCGATCTGATGCAGCTCGCCGGGCTCAAACCTTATGGAGTTTTGTGCGAGTTGACCAAGGAAGATGGCTCCATGGCCAGGTTGCCGGACCTGGTGGCCTTCGGTCGTCAGCACCGGATGCCGGTCCTGACCATCGAAGATCTGGTGCAATATCGTCAATTGCTGTCAGAACGTTCAGCCTGAGCCTCATACGAAATTGTAATAAGCCCAAATTTTGGTTACGCTTTGTGCGAACCTCATCCAGGGACACTCATTTTTGCTTAAAGTTTGTACGGAAAGTGTGCAGCTAAAAAAAAATGAGGGTTTTAACGCATTTATCTGTGATGAGGCCTATCCAAACTATGATTTTTTTGTGCCATAATCACGCCGCTTGCTAAACGTCTGGCGAGTTAAAGGGAGCTTTTAAAAATGAAAAAAATGTTGTTGGTAGGTGTTGTTGGTCTGTCCGCTCTGCTGGGCGGTTGTGCAAACACCAGCGAACTGGAAACTTCCGTTCAGAATCTGTCTAACAAAGTTGACCAACTGGCTCAAGATGTTAGCGCTGTTCGTGCTGATCAGTCCAAGATCGCTGCTGATGTTGCAGAAGCCAAGCAAGAAGCTATGCGTGCTAACCAGCGCATCGACAACATGGCTACTTCCTACAAGAAGTAATCCATGCGAAAAAATGGCGCATTTCAATGCGCCATTTTTTTTTGCCTGAAATTCATCAAATTACCGCGTTTCCCCGCTGAAACCCGCCTGACAAGGCAATGCCGACGAATCGGCATCCCCTCTTCTGATTTTCCTGTCGCTCAATAGAGCAGGCTGTAGAGCTTGCGACGATAACTCTGCGCCGCCGGGTGTGCGCCCATGGTTGCCAGCACATCGAGATAGATCTTCTTGGCATCGCCAAAGGCGAGATCACGTTTGAGGATGGTGAACAACAGAGCCAACGCCTCCTCCTGTCTACCAACCTGGCTGTAGAGCACCGCCAGCTCCTGAGCGAGGGCATGGTCATCAGACTGTTCAGCGTGGCGCAGCTCCAGGGCGCGCAGCTCAGGACTGTCGCTGGCCTGCAGCGCCAGCGAGAGGCGGGAGCTCAGGGTCTGGTAATGGTCATCCTGTGCCACCATGGGGATGGTCGAAAGCAGGCTCTGCGCCTCGTCAAGGAGATTGAGATCCAGCGCGGCCTGTATCAGCCAGAGCGTGATGTCGTGACGCTCGGGGGCGAGGCGATGGGCCTGGCCAAGATGGGTGTGCGCCACATCGGCTTGCCCGTTCTCCAGCGCCTGCTTTGCCTGATCGAGCAGCAACTCCTCCTCTTTGGGGGCAAAGGCGGCGAAATACTGGCGCAATGTGGCTTCATCCTGCGGCCCTTCCAGAATGGCCTGTTCATCCGGGCGCCCCTGATGGAACAGCACCAGCGCGGGCAGTGCGCGCAAGGCAAGCTGGCTGGCCAGAGGCTGCAACTGGGGGTCGTTCATGTCGACTTTGGCCAGGGTCACCGCCGCATTGGCCGGGCCGACCAGCGCTTCCACTTGCGGGGTCATGGCCTGGCACTCCGGCATCTGGGGCGCGTGGAAATAGATGACGACCGGCTTTTTCATGGACGCATCGAGCAATTCTGCGTGGAAGTTCTGGGGAGTGATGTCGACGATCATGAGGCTGACTCTCGAAAAATGGTGTGGATCAACATGGGGTCCAGCGGGGTGGAATTCAAGCGCGCATCCAGCAGATGGGCATCGACCCTGCGAGTCGGGGCAGCCAGGCTGAGCCATCCGCTGCCCGCGGGCCAGTCGCGGATTTCATAGTGGCGATTGTCGAGGTGATTATTGAGCTGCCATGCCTGCTCCGGAAGGAAGCAGATCTTGTCGAGTCCTGCGGAAATACCGTCGCCATGCGCCTTGAGCACAGCTTCCTTGCGAGACCATAGCCGATAGAAGGCCGAATGTTGCTCCTCTCGGGGCAGGGCGTTTAACCATTGGTATTCGCTTGGCGCATAGAAGCGTTTGGCCAGCGGCAGTATGGGGCGGCGGCGCAGGCCCATTTCGATATCCACGCCGAGGGGACCCTCCCGACAGAGGGCGAGCACCAACCAGTCACCGCTGTGGCTGAGGTTGAACTGCCAGTGGTGGTTGCACAGCATCGGCTTGCCATGCTCGCCGATGTGAAAGGCCAGAGAGCCGGCAGGGCAGTGGAGGCGTTCGGCCAGCAGGCGGCGAAGCAACACGCGTCCCAGCAGATACTCGCGCTGGCGGCCGGGTTGGCGGATCTCGTGCCAGTGGCGGTATTCCTCCGGGGAGAGCCCGGATGACAGCCCGATCAGCTGTTCAGTATCGACGAGCGCGGTATTTAACAAATAGAGATCCGCAGAAAGCATAATATTTCACTTAAAAATGGGGTCGAAGTAGCGATAACAATCCGTTTGGAGAGGCCGAAACCGATGCTTTCAAGATTGTATATTGTTTGGCCATGATCACATAAATTGCGCTAAACAGAGCATTTCCTTGCAAAAATGTGAGGTCGATTGGGATTTTCGCTTGCCTCGATAGAATTCTTGGATATAGTCGGGTGCTGTTGCCTTATAAATTGCCCTGTCGGGCTGCATTTTAACAAGTTTCACTCTTTTTTGCGGGGATAAAGGATTGCGCCACCTGATGCTACTGCTGGTCGCGCTCGGAATGGTAGGTTGTGCTTCGGCACCCCAACCCGAGGTCGCGAGCAAGATCGAGGTTTCCATGATGGAACCCGTGATTGAACCCGAAGTTTCGCCTACCCCGGATGTCAACGAAATCCTGACCGTATACAAAGAGTGGCGTGGTACCCCCTATCGTTATGGCGGTACCACAGAACGAGGTATCGATTGCTCGGCGTTTACCCGTGAAGTGTTCCGCAATGCCATCGGCATCGAATTGCCCCGCGATACCCGCTCCCAGGTCCACGAAGGCTCTCGCGTCTCCAAGCAGGATCTGGTCGAGGGGGACCTGGTCTTCTTCAAGATCAACCCGCGTCTGAACCATGTCGGCATCTATGTCGGCAACGGTGAATTCATCCATGTCTCCTTCCGTGCCGGCGTCACGCGCTCCAAGCTCGACAATGTGTATTGGCGCAACAAGTTCTGGCAGGCACGCCGGATCGATATCTGAGTCAGGCTGGACAAACGGCTCGCAGTACGGACTGTTTTTCCAACCTCACTTGAACCGGACCCTCAGGGTCCGGTTTTTTTATGGCCCTCTTTTAGACTTTCCCTGGCCGACTCTCTATAGTGTGGCCCCCTTGATCCTCGGCAGGTCCAGCATGACACCCCAGCAGAAAACCGGATTGCACCCGCGCAATCGCCATCAGGCCCCCTACGACTTTGACGCGCTCTGCCTGCGTACCCCGGCGCTGTCGCCTTTCGTGTTCGTCAACGAGCACGGCACCCGGACCCTGGATTTCGCCGATCCGGCCGCCGTCAAGGCGCTCAACCGGGCGCTGCTGGCGCTGCACTATGGCATCGAACACTGGGATCTGCCGCCTGGCTACCTCTGCCCGCCCATCCCGGGGCGGGTCGATTATCTGCACCGCGTCGCGGATCTGCTGGCGGAGAGCGCGGGATGCGTACCGACGGGCAAGCAGGTTCGAGTGCTGGATGTCGGTGTCGGGGCCAACTGCATCTATCCCTTGCTGGGCGCCCGGGAGTATGGCTGGCGCTTCGTGGGCTCAGACATCGATCCTGTGTCGGTGAAGGCGGCGACCCTGCTGGCCACCAGCAATGGATTGGGCAACCAGATCACATGCCGTCATCAGGGTAACCCCAAGCATGTCTTTCGCGGGATCCTGGGGCCGAAGGAGCACTTTGCCCTGACTCTGTGCAACCCGCCGTTTCATGCTTCTCTGGCGGAAGCGAGCAAGGGGACGGAGCGCAAGCTGCGCAACCTGGGCAAGGGCCAGGCAGTGGCCGGGGCGCCCGTGCTCAATTTCGGCGGTCAGAAGGCTGAGCTCTGGTGCGAGGGGGGCGAGGCGGCGTTTCTGGCGGCCATGATAGAGCAGAGCAAGGAGTTTGCCAGCCAATGCCTCTGGTTCAGCTCGCTGGTGTCGAAAAAGGAAAATCTGCCTGCCGCACGAAAGGCGCTGGCTCGGGTGGGGGCGCGGGAGGTTCGCGTGCTCGACATGGCGCAAGGCAACAAGGTGAGCCGGATCCTCGCCTGGAGTTTCCTGGACGATGAGCAGCGCAAGAGCTGGTGGACCGCCCAGGGGAGATGATCGAGGACGGGGCTCAGTGGCGACACGGGCCCCGTCTCTTTTTCAGCTCAGATGTTGATTCGTTTGCAGCCTTACATTCAATCGTTTTCCTGCCCGTGTTTGCTCGCATGTTAGTGACCACTTTCGCGCCTGGTACAGGTGTACGCCGAGATTTTTTTGTACTTGCTGATGAAACTTTCATAAAATAGGACTGGTTAGACCTCTTTACAGGCTTTGAATCGAATAGGGATCGGTAAATGAAAGTTGTCGATTTTCTGAAGCACAAGCGCGAAATTCTGGCGCAACACCCCTTTGAGCTCAAGGATTGGCTCTCTCCGGCGATCCGCGACTACTGGCGTGAGTTTCAGCAAAAGGCACACCTTCACCCCTTGCTGGGAAGAGTGCTGGATCTGCAGGGGGAGTCCCAGGATGCCCGCCAGCAAGAGGCTGCCAGAGTCACCCAGGTCGCGAATGGCCAGCCTGCCCTGGCGCAGGATCCCGTGGTAGAGCTCGAAGGCGAAGCGGCGGCACTCTATGCCGAGTTGCAGACCCGCATCGGTGAAGAGACCCATGTGGGCGAGTGGTTGCAGGTCACCCAGGCGTTGATCAACCAGTTCGCGACCGTGACCGGCGATCATCAGTGGATCCACACCGATCCCGAGCGTGCGGCAGCCGAGTCTCCTTTCAAGACCACCATTGCCCACGGCTTCCTGACTCTGGCCCTGCTGCCCCAGTTGACCGGTTCGGTGGACGAGAGCACGCCGGAGTTCCCGACAGCTCGCATGGTGGTGAATTTCGGCCTGGAGCAGGTCCGCTTCCCTTACCCCATCAAGGTGGACAGCAATATCCGCGCCCGTACCAAGCTGTCGCGTGTCACGCCCATCAAGGGGGGCATCGAGCTCCTCAAGGAAATCAAGATAGAGATCGAGGGGATCCGCCGCCCTGGCTGCGTCATCGAGTCGGTCACCCGGATCTATTTCTGACGCGCTCGTCTTGCGTCCATGAACACAGGCCCACTTCGGTGGGCCTGTGTCGTTTCTGGCGGGTCAGAA
Source organism: Aeromonas sp. PS2Canimalfood6 (assembly GCF_048276795.1). Taxonomy (NCBI): domain Bacteria; kingdom Pseudomonadati; phylum Pseudomonadota; class Gammaproteobacteria; order Aeromonadales; family Aeromonadaceae; genus Aeromonas; species Aeromonas sp. PS2Canimalfood6. Next base: position 25,661 of record NZ_JBLUXC010000033.1, on the reverse strand, counting down.
ACTCGCTCCCAGGGTGATGAGGTGACGCCACTCCTTCTCGCTCACATCCCTGTGCAGGCCGTGGTAGTCGAGCCAGGCATCGTCCCAATCCAGTTCGCTTGACCAGGAGAGGCGCAGGTGATCGTTGAAATAGTACCTGAGGCCCAGGCTGCCGCTGACGGACTGCTTTCTGGTCAGGTAGGGGGAGGGTTGATCGACGAATTTTTCATAACTGCCCTGGCCAAACAGCTCGAATTTTTCTTCCCAGAGGGTCCAGGGCTGCCGGTAGTCCCACCCCAGGCTGACGAAGGGGTAATTGATGATCCTGTCGTCAAACAGGTCGGAATTGCTCCACACCTCCGGCCTGAAATAGGCCCGCTCCAGACCGAGCTGTGTAATGAGCTCCAGCCGGCGTTGCCTGTCATTCCAGAAGCGGTAGCCGGGGCCGGAAGCATAGTCAATCTCCAGATAGCCGGCATCGATCATGTTGTAATCGATGTCGACGGAAGATCGCAGGAACCAGTGATCGTCGAAGAAGAAGTCGAGCTTGGGTTTGAGCTTGTATTCGTGGCTGTCGGTGATGTTGTTCGCCGTTTCGTAGATGTACTCGCCATCCAGGCTGTAACGCCAGTCCAGATTGGCAAACTCGGTGGAGACCTTGAGATTGACGTTGTTGGTCTTCTTGGTGTTCTCCTTCAGCTTGATGTTGAGATCCCCGTTCCCTGTCAGCAGCCAGGCATTGGCCTCGTCAGGAGAGTCCAGCAGGGGGATCCCCGTCTTGGTGAGCGGCTTGGGTTTTTCCTGCTTGTCCAGACGCCATCGTTTGATGGCGTGGCGCGGGACCGTCATGGCCTGACTGTAGGCGGGCTTGATGCGGATCTGCTCGTCCGTGATCTCCTCTATGGTCCCGCTCACTCGATCGCCGTTGCGCATCCAGAGGATGTCCGCCATCGCCGCGGAGCCAGGCAGCAGAAGCAACAGGCAAACCACATGACCCGTTCTGTTCATGTTGGTCAGGCCTTCAGCCGCTCACGGGCTTGGGCAGCCCGCTCTTGCGCTCGAGCAGGGCGGTCACCCGGGCACTGTCGATGTCGGGGGCAGCGATGAACTGCTCGGCTTCGGGGGAGAGCACCAGCGGCGCCCCCTGTGCCATCTCCGCTTCGGTGCGGGAGAGGGGGGAGTGTACCTCCAGCCAGCGACGACCGTCGGGTTCCACCGCCATCTTGACCGGCTGGTTGATGACCCGGACCGGGGTGCCGACGGGAACAAGACCAAACAGGGTTTCGATGTCATCCGGGCGCAGCCGGATACAACCCGCGCTGACTCGCAGACCGACCCCGAAATCCTTGTTGGTGCCGTGGATGAGGTAGTCCTTGTTGCCATAGCCAAGACGCATGGCGAACTTGCCGAGGGGATTGTCGGGGCCGGGGGGGACCACGGCGGGCAGATCGATCCCCTTCTGCTCCAGCCAGGACTTGCGGACCATGGGGCCGGGCACCCAGGTCGGGTTGGGATTTTTCGCAATGACGGTGGTGGTCATCTCCGGCGTCTCGCGGCCGATGTCACCGATCCCGATGGGCAGCACCATCACCTCCTGCTTGCCCTTGGGGAAGTAGTAGAGGCGAAGTTCAGGCAGGTTGATGACGATGCCTTCTCGCGGCACGTCGGGCAGCAGCATCTGGGTCGGCAGAGTGAGCCGGGTGCCCGGGGTGGGCAGATAGGGGTCTACGCCGGGATTGGCTTCGAGCAGTGCCAGAAAGCCTGTCCGGGTATGCTTGCCGACCAGTTCCAGATGATCGCCAGGTTGTACGATGTAATCTTCCAGGGCGCCGATGAGACGACTGTCCGCTGGCGGCAGGGGATAGGTGTTGGACCAGACAGGTGCGGCCCAGAGGCTGGCGGCGGCCAGCAGCAGTGAGACGATACGAGTGTTGAGCATGGTTGTTCCTATCGGCTGGGGCGAGGGACGGGTTCCCTTCCAAAAAATGAGCAGAGATTGTCAACGAATCCCGCGGGGATTACCAGTCCGGCACCATGACTGCCGGGAGGGCGGTGGCGAGAGCGTCACCGGGTGTCACCGGCCCATCAGGCTCGCCGTATTCACCCGCCCGGAACCGGGTACAGGGTGGAGACAGTGAGCGAGGAGGCGCTGCCGGGTGAACGTCACTGGCGTTGGGAGGGGCGGGATCGCCGGATGGCGGTTTTATCGCCAGTCGTCTGATCTGCAACGAGATTTACATTGATTTCCCGGCTAGGGTTGGGTCAATATGAGTGCCCGTGGAGAGATGCCGGAGTGGCCGAACGGGATTGACTCGAAATCAATTGTGGCAGCAATGCCACCCAGGGTTCGAATCCCTGTCTCTCCGCCATTTATTCCCCTCAAGCCCGCGTCCGTCGCGGGTTTGTCATTTCTATCTCATCTCTGTCCATCCCCCGCCTCAGCCATCTCCCAATGTCTTTTCCGATTTGGGGCCTGTGGTCACGGGGTCGCGAAGCCTCACCCATTCTCTCGAATGTCTATTCACCTGATTAGCCACTTGCCAGCCCAGACTGTTCTCCCGGGGTCATCACCAACATGGTGATGGGGCATGGGCCCGAACCTGCAGGGTCATCTGGCCGCCCCCGCGAGCTCAGCCATCGCGATCCCCCTGATAGGCGCAGAAAGCCTGCGAGTCGATGTGTCCAGAGCTCGCTATTGGTGCTTGGTTTTCTACCCCGCAGCCATCATCAGAGCAACGTGGCTGCGGGTTGGAGACTCATGCCTTGCGGCTGGCGAGCTGGCGAAGGCGCTGGGTGCTCTGGTGCAGACTCTGGTGCTGCACCTCGTTCAGGGCGCAGTGCTTGAGCACGTACTCGGCGCTGGCCACCACCGTCTTCCAGCGTGGTGCCTTGGGCAGGGTGTCGAGGTTCAGGTACTTGTCGAGGGTGCGGGTCTGGGGACTGGAGCGGTCCATGTAGACCCGCCACAGCTTGCTCTTCTCCGCCAGCACTATCTTGCCCTTGCCGGTGCTCTGCTGCCAGGTCTCCAGGGTGAGACGCATGGTGTCCACCAGGGCGCGGCGCAGAGGTTCGTCATCCTGCTGGCGAATGAGATCGTCCGCCAGCGACCTGAACTCCCCTCCCAGCCGGCTCAGTTCCCCCAGCAACTGGCCATCCTCGATGATGGCCTGGCGAGAGAGGCTCTTGAGGGCGTTCTCCAGTGCAGCCATGCGATTGTCGTCCTGACGCGGTTCTGTGCCCAGGGTCAGCGCATAGGCGTGCTGCCCCCCCAGGTTGATGGGCAGGGCGCGGGCGTTGAGGGTGTCTCGCTGGCCCGCCACCAGGAAGTCCAGCTCCCGCTCCGGCTGCGCGGTCATGTCGGGCCACTGGCCTGCCAGCGGGGCGGCCAGCCACTCGTCCAGCCTCTGCCCCTCCATGGCTTCCGGCTCCTGACCCAGCAGGCGCGCCAGGGCCCGGGAGGCAAACAGCACCCCTCCTTGCTCATCGAGGAAGACCATGGGATCGGCCCCCTCGCCAAGCAGGGCGAGGAGCCGCTCCTGATCCTGGTGCAGTTGCTCCTGGAGCAGCAGACGGTGCTCTATCTCCTGTTTGAGCAGGCGGTTCTCCACCAGGGAGGCGCGCCCGGCGCTGGCCTCCAGCAGGGCTCTCACCCGGGCGAACAGCTCCTCCTTGCAGAAGGGTTTCACCAGATAGTCGTTGGCCCCGGCGTTGAAACCCTCTTCAATCTCCTTGGGCTGGTTGAGGGCGGTGAGCAGCAGCACCGGCAGCTTCTCCTTGGGGTGCTGCTGGCGCAGACGGCGGCAGACGTCGAAGCCCGAGAGGGTGGGCATCATCACGTCAAGCAAGATGAGATCCACCGGCTCCTGAGCCAGCTTGGTCAGGGCGTCGTGGCCGTCGCTGCTGGGCAGGATGCGATAACCGCAGGGCTGCAGCAGGTGGCGCAGTATGTGCAAATTGATGGGCTCGTCGTCCACCACCAGGATGACGGGGGCATCTTGCGGCGGGGGCGGCAGATCCTCGCTCTCCCAGTCCGGCAGGATGACGGGCTGCTGGCGCACCAGCTGGTGCTCTATCTGGCGGCTGTCGAGGGTCAGGCTGCCCGCCTTGCCGCTGGCCAGCGGCAGGGTGAAGGCGAAGGTGGAGCCGACGCTCGGCTCGCTCTCCACGAACAGCTCCCCCCCCATCAGGTGCACCAGCTGGCGGGTGATGGAGAGACCGAGGCCCGCTCCCTGCTTGCTCACCTCCGGGCTCATCTGCACCAGGGGCTCGAAGATGTGATCCAGATGGTCCCTGGCGATGCCGATGCCGGTGTCGGTCACCTTGATGCGCAGGAAGTTGCCCTCCACCAGGGCGCTCAGCACCACCTTGCCCTGGGGGGTGTACTTGATGGCGTTGCCCACCAGGTTGTAGAGCACCTGTTCGAGGCGCTGCTCGTCCGCCAGCACAGGGGGCAGCTCGGCGGGGCTCTTGTCCACCAGGGTGAGGGGCTTGGCCTGTACCAGGTGCTGGCAGAGATCCAGCACCAGCCGGATGACCCCCTTGGAGGAGACCGGCTGGGGGTGGATCTCCAGCTGGCCGTAGCGCATCTGGTGGTAGTCGAGCAAGTCGTCTACGAGGCGCGCCAGACCGTCGGCGCTCTTGATGATGAGGCCGAGTTGTTTCTGCTGCCCTTCGGTCAGGTCCTGCTGGCTGGCGAGCATGGACTCGGCCATCCCCTTGATGCCGTGGATGGGGGTGCGCAGCTCGTGGGAGGTGTTGGCCAGAAGCTCGTCTTTGAGCTTGTCCGCCTGTTGCAGACTGAGGTTCTGCTTGTGGGTCAGCTTGACCTGCTGTTGCAGCTCCTGGGTCTGGCGTTCGATGAGCTCGATCTTGTCCTTCACCGAACGCTGCATGTGGCGAAACGCCTGGGCCAGCCGGTCGATGTCATCGTCGGTGCGGGGGATGGTGATGGGGTGATCCAGAGCGCCGTCCGCCACCTGTTCGGCGGCGGCGGTGAGGGAGCGCAGGGGCGCCGTGATGGAGTGGGAGAGCCAGCGGGAGAAGAGGATCAGCAGCAGCAGTGAGCCTGCCCCCAGCAGGATCACCAGGGTCTCGAGCTGGCGGATGGGGGCATAGGCCTCGCTGGTGGAGATCTCGGCGATGAAGGCCCACTCGGTATCGAACACCTTCACCTGGGTATAGGCGGCCAGCACCTCGTCATCGTGGTAGGAGAGGAAGGGGCCGACCCCCTGCTCCCCGGAGAGGGCCTTGATGATAAGGGGGGTCTGCAGCGGTCGGAAGTCGGGGCTGAAGCTGTTCTCCACGCTGAATTCGGGGGCGAGCCAGGCGTTGGCGCGCATCCGCTTGTCCGGGCCGATGAGAATGGTCTCGCCGGTTGCGCCGAGCCCCTCCCGCTCCGCCATGATCTGGTTGAGCTTGTCCGGCAGCAGCTCGAAGATGACCACGCCGCGCACATAGTCGTACTGCATCACGGGAGCGGCGAGGTAGGCGACCACCTGGCCGGTCAGCTCGTTGCGGCCAAAATCGGTGAACTCGAAGATCTGCTGGGGCTTCTGGCCGCCATCGAGGCGGCGCTTGATCTTGGCGAAGGTGTTGCCAAGACCGCTGGACTGGTAGGGTCCCGAGAGCAGGTTGGTGGCGAAGTTGGCCTGCTTGGTGACCGAGTAGACCACGTCACCGTTGAGGTCGACCAGGAAGATGTCGCTGTAGTTGGACTTGCGCACCATGTCGGCGTAGCCGCGATGGAAGCGCTGGTGGACGCGGCCATACATCTCGTCCGCCAGGATGAGGGCGCTGATGGAGGGCTCTATCTCCACCTGACTGTCAGGTTGTTGCAGCTTGTCCCAGGAGCCCGGCACATAGCGGGCCTGGGCGCGGGCGCGGGCCTCCTGCGGCGTGGTGCCGAGCTTCTCGAAGGCACCGGTGAAACCGTAGAAGCGACCGATACTGTTGCCGGCAAAGTCCTGCTGGGAGAAGTTGATGATCTGCTCCTTGAGGTTGCCGAAGTAGTCTTGCAGCTGGTTTTTCTTGATGTTGCGCACCGAGACCAGATGGTTGGAGGTCTGGGTGGTGAGATCCTTGCCGTGGCTATAGAGGAAAAACAGGGTGACGACCAGGAAGGGCACCAGGCCCAACATGAAAAAAGCCAGCATCAGCTGCGGTCTGAGCCCCCGAGGCCTGAAGTTCCATTTCATCGCATGATTTTCAATTGAGAATCCAGTTACTAAGCGCGATGAGTTTCTGACTAAAGGCTAACTATTTCAATGGCTTTATCTTAAATTCGCTCGTCGGGTCACAGGGAGCGGGGGGATTTTCGACCAAGGCGTCTAAAGGGTGAGCAAACAGCACGGGAAAGGGCTCAAAGTGAGAAAAAAGGGTTGTGCCCGGGCTCGGGGTACGTATAATGCGCCTCGTTGTCAGGCAACTGGCACGCAAGCAGTCATGCGGGAATAGCTCAGTTGGTAGAGCACGACCTTGCCAAGGTCGGGGTCGCGAGTTCGAGTCTCGTTTCCCGCTCCAATACTCCATGGCACCAACCATGGACATCACTCTCAAGGCAATGCCTTGTCAGCATGGCGCGTTAGCAAAGCGGTTATGCAGCGGATTGCAAATCCGTTTAGTCCGGTTCGACTCCGGAACGTGCCTCCATCTTCTCCCTGTTTTCCACATCACTGACGTTGTCCATCCGCCATGGCGGCCTAGGATGATGCTTCATTGCATGTCAGTCAGCCGTGAACAACCCTCCCGTTGCCACGTCTTGTGCAGATGCTGATCCATCTCGGCCAATGCCTCGCCCCTGGATCCGGACCTCTCTTCGCCCCCCTGTTCTGCCAGCGCGGCCATCTCCTTTATCAGCAAACCGCATTGCCACAGGCTGGCGGTGGGGACCCCGTGATAGGGGATGTCGATGGCGACGTCACGATTGAGCCGCCACTCCTGCCACTGGCTCCAGGCGAGCACGCCCAATGCCCCCAGCAGCACTGCATCCACAAGTTTCATCCTGTGTTCTCCCGTTCTGGTCCAGTCCTCGTTAACTCTGGAACAGGGGCCGCGTTTTTCCACCTTTGTTGTTTTTTAGTTAAAGAATGTAACCCGGTTTCATTTTTAGGCTTTTAGCCCCATTTTTTATCAAAAAATGGCGCTGTCGGTGTAGTAATCCTACAATGATTGGCGTAATCTTTGTTCAGTGGTCTTACCAGTGAGGCGTTACATCATGTTTCATCCCTTCTCCCTGACTCAGATAATCCTTCGCCGCATCTTCGTCCTGATGGCGGGTTTGCTCGCCTTCCCGGTGATGCTGTTTCGCCGGGATCGCGCCCGTTTCTACAGTTACCTGCACCGCATCTGGAGCAAGACCAGCACCAAGCCGGTCTGGCTCAAGATGAGCGAGCGAGGGGAGCGGATCTTCTACTGATCCTCCCCGTGACGCCCGTTTCACCCGGCGCCAGACTGGCGTGACAGGCAGGGCGTACCTCCCGATATAAAAAAACCGACACCCTGGTGTCGGTTTTTTTATGGGGCTCGAACCGCCACCGGCCTTGTATCCATGGCTGGTCCACGTTGTCTCTTGTCCCTGTGGGCGACCCTTTATGCCGCAAATGCCAACGCATTCTCATCCGCGCCCGTGTGACATGACGGGAGGAAGGGCTGGCGGTATTCAGGGCGCAGGCCCCAGGGTGGCCAGCGCCGCGCGCAGACGAGCGAGGCCGATGGGCTTGAACAGGCAGTCGTTCATGCCGGCGGCGAGGCAAAGCTCCCGCTCGCGAGGCTGGGCATGGGCGGTGAAGCCCCAGACGGGCAGGTCATGGCCGAGGGCACGCAGGTTGCGGGTCAGCTCGAAGCAGTCCATCACCGGCATCTGGCAGTCGGTGATGACCAGATCGAAGGGGTGGCTGGCGAGGGCGCGCAGGGCCTCCAGGCCATTGCTGCGTACACTGACGTCGTGTCCCAGGTGCTTGATCTGCTGGCGCAGCAGGATCTGGTTGGCGTTATTGTCATCGACCACCAGGATATGCAGCCGATGGGGGAGGGGTTGAGCCTGGTGGGGCTGGGGCTGGGGCTGGGGCGCCGGGATTGCCGTGATCGGGGCGGGGGGTTGCTGGGCGAGCGTGAGGGGCAGCCTTATCTCGAGGCGGGTGCCTTCGCCGACCTGACTGTGAACGGCTATCTCCCCCCCCATCATCTGACACAGGATGCGGGCGATATTGAGGCCCAGCCCGCTGCCGGGGAACTGGCCCTGGCCGTGGGCGCGATAGAAGGGGGTGAAGAGCCTGGGCAGCTTGTCCGCGGGAATGCCGGCTCCGGTGTCGGTGATGGTGAGGTGCAGCACAGGAGGCTGCTCGCCCCCGGTCAGGGTGGCGGTGATGGCGACCCGGCCCTGCTCGGTGAACTTGATGGCGTTGCCGATGAGATTGAAGAGGATCTGGCGCAGGCGAAGGGGATCGATCAGCACCCTCGGCATGGGGGTGTCGGGCAGCCTGACCTCATAGATCAGCCCCTTCTGCTCGGCCATGCCCGCAAAGACCCGGGTGACGGACGAGAGCAGGGGAGCGAGATCGCAGGGGGTGGGAGTCAGGGTCATCTGGCCCGCCTCTATGGAGGCGATATCCAGGCTGTCCCCCAGCAGATCCAGCAGGCCGTTGGCGGAGTCGGCGGCGATGCGCAGCAGCTCGCCGCTGTGACGGCTGAGAGCGGGATCCTCGGTGGCCAGCTCCAGCATGCCGAGGATGGCGTTCATGGGGGTGCGGATCTCGTGGCTCATGGTGGCGAGGAAGTCGCTTTTGGCTCGGCTGGCGCTGTCGGCCTGCTGTTTGGCCTCGCGCAGCGCCTCTTCCAGCCGTTTGCGGTCCGTGATGTCTATCCAGCCGTCGATCACCCCGCTGATGGCCCCCTCCCCGTCGAAATAGGGCACCATCCAGTGATAGATGTCGCTCTGGGTGCCTCTGTGATGGAAGAGGCGATCCGCAAAGATGGGCTGCCCCTCCTGCAATACCCTGGCAAAGTCCTGCTCCAGCACGGCGATGCTGCCTGCATCGAGTACCCCTGACAGCCCCTGGGCGAAGGGCTGACCCAGGATGGCCTTTGGCTCGGCGCCGAGCTGGGTCAGGTATTTGCTGTTGCACAGCAGCACCTTGCCGCTCTTGTCCCGCACGACGATGGGGTGGGGCAGGCTCTCCCCCAGCGCCCGGATGAACCTGACATGGGCCTCCAGTTGCTGGCGGGAAGCCTGCTCGGCGCTGGCCATCCGCTTGAACATGCGGTTGCGATAGAGCAGCACCAGCGCCAGGGTGAGGAGCCCCACGAACACCAGGTAGACGATGTGGGCGTGGCGATCCATGAAGCCGGGCACCGGCAGTTTGCGGTTGCGCCACTCGTAACTCATCATGGCGAGCTCGTTGGGGGGGATGGCGAGGATGGTCTTGTCGAGGATCCCCATCAGCATCCCCTGTCCGGGCAGGCTGGCAAACCCCATCCGGATCGGCTCGTCATCGGCGGGGCCGGCGATGCGCAGGGGGCTCTGGGGATCATTGTCCAGCGCATGGCGGGCAAAATAGAGGGGCACGATGGCGGCATCCACCCGTCCCTGGGCGAGCACCTCCATCGCTTCTGCTGCACTCTCCACCTGGGTGATGCGGCTGCCCTCCAGTCTCTGTGCGAGGGGCACATGGCGCGTCATCGCCACCGCCTTGCCCGCCAGACGCCGGATGGTGTCGATCCCTTGTTCCTCCTGGCGGGTGAGGATCACATAGATGTTGTCGGTGGCGTAGGGCACCGAGGTGCGCAGCCCGTAGTGTTCAGCCACCTGCTGGGAGATGGCGCCGATGAGGTCGATGGCGCCTGACTGCATGGCTTTTGCCAGCTGACCCTCGGAGTCTGCCCGCACGAACTCGAAGGTGAGGCCGGTGCGTGTGCGGATCTTGTCCAGCATGTCCACCGTCATGCCGACCAGCTGGCCGTCATGATCCAGGGCGCCATAGGGGTAGAGGTTGTCCATCAGCCACACCCTGATGGGGGGCGCTTGCCGCATCCAGGCCCGCTCGGCGGCATCATAGAGATCGGCGCTTCGCTCGCTCATGTCGCGGATGGGCCCGTTCCACTGGGTGAAGAGGGTATTGCGCGCCCGGTCGTCGATGGCCGCCAGCCCCCGGTTGACCAGGCTGAGCAGGGCGGGCTCGGTGGCCGGGACGGCAAAGCGGAACTCGGCAGGCGCAAGCTCGGGCGGGGCCTCGCCCCGCTGGCGAAGGTTGTCGAAGCGCTCGCTGTTGAGGTAGTGGGTGGCGTGGGCATCCCCCAGCAGGATGTCATCGCGGCCGAAGAAGACCGCATCGAACGCCTCCATGTTGGAGGGATAGGTCACCAGGGTGAGAGTGGGGTAGTAGCGGCCAAAGCGTGCCCTGTCTATCTGATCCCGGACGGCGGCTACCCGCTGTCCCGGTGTGAGCAGTGCCCCCCGATAACGTCTGGGCACGGAGAAGACGAGGGGGCTGCTGAAATAGGGGTTGCTCAGGCGGATGGCCCGGGTGTCACTGTCCGCCAGGGTGAGATTGCCGAGGCTGGCGAGGTGTATCTCCCCCCGTGCCAGGGCACGGAGCAGGTGCGCCTTGTCGGGGAAGGCGCTCAGGGCAACGGGTTTGTCCAGCATCCGGGCCAGCAGGTCGATGTAGTCGGCACTGAGCCCCTCGACGCGCTGGCGAGCGATCATGGTGAAGGGGCGGTAGTCCTCTTGCAGGATGCCGACCCGCAGTTGGGACTGCTGGCGCAGCCATCCGAGCTCCGCCTCCGACCAGCGGGGAGGCAGCGGGGCGGGATCGTAGCGGCTGTGCAGGGTCAGGGCCTGCACAGGTTGAAGGCAGAGCAGACAGAGCAGGATCAGTGTTCGATATAGGTTCATCTAGCCACCCGACGCGACAGCCATCCCTGCCAAGCCTCATCCAATGGCCGCCATTCTACCGGAAAATGGCTATAACGAGTCCGCTATTTCTCCACGCGCGTCGGCGGTAGCACGGCAAGCAGGGCGGCCTGGCCGCCCCGCCCTCAACCGAACTGGTAGGCCCCCATGTAGAGGCTGCCGTAATCCCAGCTGTCGTGCAGCTTTCGCGGTCTGTCGGCCCCCGCCGCGCCGAGCGCCACAAACAGGGGGCGCAGGTGATCGTCATGGGGATGGGATTCCACCGCGCCCGGCGCCCGGGCCCGGTACTCTTCCAGCGCCCCCCTGTCTCCCTCTGCCATGGTCTGCTCCAGCCAGCGGGCAAACTGGCTCGCCCACTGGGGAACCGGCGAGCCATCCGGCCCGAGGGCACGCAGGTTGTGGGTGATGGCGCCGGAGGCGAGGATGCCGATCCCTTGCTCGCGCAGCCCCTGCAATGCCTCCCCCAGTTGCCACAGCTGGGCCGGGGTGAAGCTGGCCGGGATGGCGATTTGCACCAGGGGGAGTTCACTGTCCGGATCCATCAGGGAGAGGGGGGACCAGACTCCGTGATCCAGCTCGCGGCGCACCGGGGTGGCGGGCAGGCCGGCCAGCAGCAGCTGATCGCTCACCGCTTCCTGCAACCATTGCGGGCTCGTCGCGGGCCAGCGGATCTGGTAGAGGGGCTCGGGGAAGCCGTAGAAGTCGTACATCAGGGCCGGGCTGGGCTCGACGTTGATCTGCAGCTCGCTTCGGCTGAACCAGTGGGCCGAGATCACCACCAGCCCTCTGGCACCCTCGAGGCGCAGTTGCTTCAGGAACCGGGTCGCGGGCTGATCGCGCAGGACCAGATCCGGGGCGCCGTGGGAGATGAACCAGACAGGGGCGATAGACATGACAGACTCCATATGCGTTGTGCCGATGCGCGCGGCGCACCGACAACCCGAGGCCAGGGCGACATGCCGCTGACGATGTGGTCATTATCTGCCCCTATTGATGGGTTAACAATCAGGCTTTAAGGATAAGCACTCTTCACTTTTGGTTGATAGTCTGGCATCAGGGCGAGGGAGACCGGGGCAGAAACGACAACGCCGGCGCAGTGCGCCGGCGTTGTGATCAGGGTCCGTCGGACGTGGCCTCTGACGGGATGCCCCGCAGCGCCGCCTCCAAGATCAACGCGGGCCCAGGGCGGGTTTATTGAATGCCCAGCAGCTCCACGTCGAAGATGAGGACTGAGCCCGGCGGGATCTTGCCGGCGGCGCGATCGCCATAGGCCAGGTTGGCGGGGATGTAGAAGCGGGTCTTCTCCCCTTCCACCATCAGTTGCACCCCTTCGGTCCAACCCTTGATCACCTGGTTGAGGCCGAACTCGATGGGTTCGCCACGGGCGACGGAGCTGTCGAACACGGTGCCGTCCAGCAGCTTGCCCTCGTAGTGCACCTTCACCTTGCTGGTGGCGGTGGGGTGAACGGTGCCGGTGCCCGGGGTCAGCACTTCGTACTGCAGGCCGGAGGCGGTGGTGGTCACCAGGGGTTTTTCCTGGTTGCTGGCGAGGAACTCGGCCCCCTTGCGCACGTTCTCTTCCGCCAGCTTCCGGTTGTTGCTGCTGGAGTAGAAGTAGTAGGCGGCGCCGGCGATCAGCAGGGCTATCAGAATGAATTTCATCGGGTTTTCCTGTTCCTTGAAATCAGAGTGCGAGTGAGGGGGCATCTTATCCCAGCCAGGGGGAGAGGGCGAGGGGAGGCGCCCCGGGATGTGACCTGGCGGGCAAGGGGGCGGGGGCAGCTGAGTGCCCCCGCCGCGGGGTTACTTGACGGCCACCATCATCAGGGCGGGCAGGGCGAAGAAGAGCCCGGCCACGTAACCCAGCGCCAGCAGCTTGTTCTCGCTGCCGACCCGGGCCAGGGCTTCGGCGGCCTTGATGGGCAGCTCCCGCAGGAAGGGCACCCCGTAGATGAGCACCACGGCGAAGAGGTTGAACAGCACGTGGACCAGGGCGATGGTCAGGGCGAGCTGGGCACCGGCACCGCTGATGGCGGTGGCGGCCAGCAGGGCGGTGATGGTGGTGCCGATGTTGGCCCCCAGGGTGAAGGGATAGAGCTGGCGGGTGCTGAACACGCCGCCTCCCGCCAGGGGGATCATCAGGCTGGTGGTGGTGGAGGAGGACTGCACCATCACGGTGACCAGGGTGCCGGAGGCGATGCCGGTGAGCGGGCCACGGCCCAGGGCCTTGTGCAGCAGCTCCTTGGCACGGCCCACCATGACCTGTTGCAGCACCTTGCCAAGGGCGGTGACGCAGAACAGGATGAGCAGAATCCCGATGAGAATGGTGGCGATGGCGCCCCCCTTGCCCGGCAGGAAGGCGACGGCACCGTCGATGAGTTCCAGGGACGGGGAGATGAGGGGCTTCATGAAATCCATCCCCTTCATCGACATGTCGGCGGAGCCCAGCAGCAGGCTGGCAATCCCTTCCGCACTCTTTTGCAGCAGACCGAACATCAGCTCCAGGGGCAGGAAGATGAAGACCGCCAGCAGGTTGAAGAAGTCGTGCACGGTGGCGGCGGCGAAGGCGCGGCGAAACTCGCCTCTGTCCCGGATGTGCCCCAGGGAGACGATGGTGTTGGTGATGGTGGTGCCGAGGTTGGCCCCCATCACCATTGGGATGGCCATGGCCATGGGCAGGCCCCCTGCCACCAGGCCGACGATCACCGAGGTGACGGTGCTGGAGGATTGCACCAGGGCGGTGGCCAGGATGCCGAGCAGCAGCGCGACGAAGGGGTTGTTGGCAAAGGCGAAGATCTGGGCCGCGCCCTCGGCGCCGCCGGAGAAGCCCTTGAAGCCGTGGGAGACGGCGCCAACGGCGACCAGGATCAGGTAGATCAGCGTGATCACCGCGAGCCAGTTGAACAGGGGGCCGGGACGACGGATCTGCTGGGGTGCGGAAGATGCGGTGCTGTGCATATGGCCTCTTGGGGTCGTTCTGCGTTGAAAATGGACGGGCGCATTACAACAAGGCTCCATGACAGAAATATGACAACGTGACACTTTTATGATGCTTTGGTGACAGGGCGGCAGGGGGCGTCGCAGACAAAAGGTGTCGGAGCAAACGCCGATATGACGCCATCCGGCTCATCACCGGCCCCCGCCCTTGCACTGGGATCCCAGGGTTATATGCTGCCGGACTTTCCTGTCTTGAAACTGAGGAAGTGATGATGCGTGCATGGGTTTTGTGCCTCTCCCTGGGTCTGCTGTCTGCCGGTGCGCAGGCCAGCGTGTTCAAGTCCGAGTGCAACCTCGACAAGGCGGTCAGGAACGAGGCGATGAACGCCACCCTGGGGGTCAAGGGCAACTGCGATGCCGACAAGCTGGTGCGCAAGCAGAAGGAGAAGGCCAATGCCGAGGTGAAGAAACACACCACGGACGTGCTGGACAAGAAGACGGCGGGACTGAAAGAGACCAGGCAGCACACCAATGCGGCCCTGAACAAGCAGAGTGCCGGTGTGAAGCAGGCGCAGGACAAGGTCAACCAGACCCGCAAGGATGTCAACGCCGTGACCAGGGATCCGGTCAAGGCGGCCGCCACGGCCGTGCTCAATCAGGGGTGAGGGTCCGCGCACCGGACGTCTGAATGCAAGAAGGGGAGCCATGGGCTCCCCTTCTGTTTGGGCGTGTGTGCCGCCTTACTGGCCGTCGGCCGCTTCCTCGTACTGACGGAAGGGGATGCGGAACACGGCGAGGCGCAGGAAGAGGTAGGTGACCCCGATCCCCGCCCAGATGAGGCCAAGCTCCAGGGAGCTCTGCTCCAGGTTGATCCAGAGGGCGCCGATGGTGGCGGCCCCCAGCAGCGGCAGCACCAGGAACAGCAGGTGCTCCTTGAGGCTCTTGTTGCGCTTCTCGCGCACCCAGAACTGGCCGATCACCGAGAGGTTGACGAAGGTGAAGGCCACCAGGGCGCCGAAGTTCACCAGGGCCAGGGCCATGTCCAGATCGAAGGAGACCGCGGAGAGGGCCAGGGCCCCCACCAGCAGCACGTTGATGGCCGGGGTGCGCCAGGTGGGGTGGATATAGCCGAACACCCGCTCCGGGATCATGCGATCGCGCCCCATCACGTAGAGGATGCGCGACACGCCGGCGTGGGCCGCCATGCCGGAGGCGAGCACGGCCGCGGTGGTGCACACCAGCACCACGCTCTGGAACAGGGTGCCACCCACGTAGAGGGCGATCTCCGGCAGCACGGCGTCCGGCTCCTTGAAGCGGGCCAGATCCGGGAAGAACAGCTGCAGGCTGTAGGAGACGGTGACGAAGATGATGCCGCCGATGAGGGCCGTCAGCACGATGGCGCGGGGGATCACCTTGCCGGCATTCGGGGTCTCTTCGGAGAGGGAGCTCAGGCCGTCGAAGCCCAGGAACGAGAAGCAGAGGATGGTGGCGCCGGTAAACAGCGGCAGCATGCTGGCAGACTCCACATGGAACGGACGGCTGCTCATCAGGGTGCCGGCCCCTTCACCGTGACTCAGGCCCCAGGCGATGAGGCCGAGGAAGGTGACGATGATGGCGATCTGGATGAAGACGATGAAGCCGTTGAGGTTCGCCACCAGCTTGATGCCGCGCAGGTTCAGGAAGGTCATCACGGTCACCAGACCGAAGATGAAGATCCAGGGCTCCACGGTGGGGAACATGGCGGTCAGGTAGATCTTGGCCAGCAGGATGTTGATCATCGGCATGAACATGTAGTCCAGCAGGGAAGACCAGCCCACCATGAAGCCCACATAGGGGTGAAACACCTTCTGGGCATAGGTATAGGCGGAGCCTGCGGACGGGAAGCGGCGCACCAGGTGGCCGTAGCTGAACGCGGTCAGCAGGATGCCGCCGAGCGCCAGCAGGTAGGCGGTGGCCACGCGACCATCCGTGATGTCACCGACGATGGCGAAGGTATCGAATACCGCCATGGGCGTGAGGTAAGCCAGACCCATCACCACGACCTGGAACAGGGTGAGGGTCTTGAGCAGCTTGGCACCGGCCATCACGCTTTCTCCTCTGCACAGGCCCCGTGGGCGAGATGGGACGGGATCAGGGACGCGGAAACGCGTCGCTGGACACAGGGGGCGCCCATCTGTGGCACAGATGCGTGGCGCACGCCGGCGGGGACCGGCAGGAAAGCAGTGAAATGCCCCATGTTTTTCCTCACAACGTCGGGAGATTGCTTGGCAATCTGGGTATCAATTCCGGCACATGGCCGGCCTCTTGGTGAATGGTGGTGTGCCCCAGAAAAGCAAAGAACCGATGTTGTTGAAACATCGGCTCTCAAGGGGCGCCGTATTGTGCCCTCAGGGGGGGGGAGGAGACAAGCGAAAAAGGCCGCCAGCGGGGAATTTGTTCCCCCCGTGAGCGATCACTTCGCCACCGCTGCCGGAAAGTCGATGACAACCTTGTCATCAGGCGGGACCCTGCTTTGCCGCCATGTGAAACCGGCGCCCTGGGGGCGCCGGTTTCGCTCAGGAGGCGTCCTGCTCGGGGCGGCCGAGGCGGACCCGGAACACGGTGAGGCGCAGCAGCAGGTAGATGGCGCCGAGGGCGGCCCAGATCAGCCCCAGCTCGAAGGAGGCGGGCTCCAGGTTGAGCCAGAGCACCCCGATGCAGGCGGCGCCGCACAGGGGCAAGGCGAGGAACAGCAGGTGATCCTTCAGGGTCTTGTTGTGACCCAGCCTGAGATAGAAGTGGGCAATCACCGCCAGGTTGACGAAGGTGAAGGCCACCAGGGCGCCGAAGTTGATCAGCGCCAGCGCCATCTCCAGATCGAAGACCACCGCCGAGAGGGCCAGCATGCCCACCAGCAGCACGTTGAGAGCCGGGGTCTGCCAGGTGGGGTGGATGTAGCCGAAGACGCGGCTCGGCAGGGCGCGATCCCGGCCCATCACGTAGAGCAGGCGCGACACCCCGGCGTGGGAGGCGAGCCCCGAGGCGAGCACCGCCACCGTGGTGCAGACCAGCACCACCGCCTGGAACAGCTTGCCACCCACATAGAGAGCGATCTCCGGCAGCACCGCATCCGGCTGCTGGAAGCGGGAGATGTCCGGGAAGAAGAGCTGCAGGAAGTAAGAGACCGAGATGAAGAGCACGCCGCCGATGAGGGCGGTGAGCACGATGGCCCGGGGGATCACCCGATCCGCGTTCGGGGTCTCCTCCGACAGGGTGGTGATGGCGTCAAACCCGAGGAACGACAGGCAGAGGATGGAGGCGCCGGTCAGCAGGGGATGGATGTGCATCTGCTCGGAGAAGAAGGGGCGGCTGCTCGCCACCGTGCCGAGGCCCTCGCCGTGGCTCACGCCCCAGGCGATGAGGCCGATGAAGACGGCGATGATGCTGAACTGCATGATGACGATCAGGCTGTTGAAGTTCGCCACCAGCTTGATGCCCCGCAGGTTCAGGAAGGTCATGACGGCGGCCAGGGCCAGGATGTAGGTCCAGGGGGCCACGCCGGGGAAGAGAGCCTCCATGTAGATCTTGGCCAGCAGCATGTTGATCATGGGCATGAACATGTAGTCGAGCAGGGAGACCCAGCCCACCATGAAACCCACATAGGGGTGGAACACCTTCTGGGCATAGGTGTAGGCGGAGCCTGCCGAGGGGAACTTGCGCACCAGGTGGCCGTAGCTCATGGCGGTGAACAGCATGCCGATGAGGGCGAGCAGGTAGGCGGTCGGCACATGGCCTTCGGTGATTTCGGTGACGATGCCGAAGGTGTCGAACACCGCCATGGGGGTGAGATAGGCCAGCCCCATGATGACCACGTGCCAGAGTTTCAGGCTTTTTTTCAGACCGGCGGGGTGCGGGTGCATCAGGCGATCCCCCGCAGGCAGGCTGACGGGATCAGGCTGACGGTGAGGTCATCCTGCACGGTGGGGGCGCCAGTCCGGGATGCGGACGGATGGCGCAGACCGGCGCGGGCCGGCAGGAAAGCGATGATATGCCCCATGGAGTTCCTCACTAAGAAGCGGGTGTCGTGAGATGGCGTGCCACCTCGTTATCATTTCCGGTCTGTTCCGGCCTCGTTATGGATTTGTTTGGCGCAAAAAAAGAACCGGGCTCCGATGAGCGGACGGTCCTTGAATACGGCGGCGCATTGTGCATTCGTGATGCCCCCTTGACAAGCATATCAAGGGAGCAAAAACGCATTTTTTTGCACGTGGGCGAACGCGGTCTTCCGGATCAGGCCAGGGAGGCGGACAGGGCCTGCTCCAGCAGGTCGAGTCCCTCGTCGACGATGGCTGCCGGGGCGGTCAGGGGAGCGAGGAAACGGATCACGTTGCCACGCACGCCGCAGGCCAGCAGCACCAGCCCCCGCTTGCCCGCCTCGGCCACCAGCCGCTTGGTGAGATCCGGGTCCGGTCTGGCGGCATCTCCCTCCTTCACCAGCTCCATGGCCACCATGGCGCCGGGGCCGCGGATGTTGCCGATGCAGTCAAACCGTGTCGCCAGCTGGTGCAGGCGAGCCTTGATCTGCTCCCCCTGGGCCAGGGCCTTCTGGTTCAGGCGCTCCTCCTCGATCACCTCCAGCACCGCCAGGGCGGCGGCGCAGGCGATGGGGGAGCCGGCGTAGGTGCCCCCCAGGCCACCGGGCTTGGCGGCGTTCATCACTTCGCTCTTGCCCACCACGGCAGAGAGCGGGAAGCCGCCGGCCAGGCTCTTGGCCAGCGTCATGATGTCGGGTTCGACACCGCTGTATTCGGTGGCGAAGGTCTTGCCGGTGCGACAGAAACCGGTCTGGATCTCGTCGCAGATGAGCAGGATGCCGTGCTGGTCGCACACCTGGCGCAGGCGCTGCATGAAGCTGGCGGAGGCGGGGTAGAAGCCCCCTTCCCCCTGCACCGGCTCGATGATGATGGCGGCCACCCGGGTGGGTTCGATGTCGGCGCTGAAGCAGAGGTCCAGCGCGGCCAGGGCATCGTCTTCACTCACTCCCAGGTAGTCGGCGGGGAAGGGGAGGTGATATACCTCCCCCGGGAAGGGGCCGAAGCCGGTCTTGTAGGGCACCACCTTGCCGGTGAGGGCCATGCCCATCATGGTGCGGCCGTGGAAGCCCCCCTTGAAGGCGATGGTGCCGCTGCGACCGGTGTGGGCGCGGGCGATCTTGATGGCGTTCTCCACCGCCTCGGCGCCGGTGGAGAGGAAGAGGGTGCGCTTGGGGGTGGGGCCGGGCACCAGGGCATTCAATTTTTCCGCCAGCTCGATATAGCCGGAGTAGGGGGTGACCTGGAAGCAGGTGTGGCTGAACTTCTCGAGCTGCTCGCGCACCGCCGCCACCACCTTGGGGTGGTTGTGGCCGGTGTTGAGCACGGCGATGCCGGAGGCAAAGTCGATGTAGCGGTTGCCCTCCACGTCCCACAGCTCGGCGTTGTGCGCCCGGTCGATGAAGACCGGCAGCAGGGTGCCGACCCCCTGGACCACGGCCGCTTCGCGGCGGGCCTGCCACTGCTGGTTGTTGCTTGAATGACTCATCTTTCCTCCCTGAGGGGCATGGGCCCCCGCTGTTCCTGTGCCATCTGGCCATATGTGTGCCGCCAACTGCCCTCGGGCAGGGCGGCCTGTTCGCAAAAGGGGGCCCCCGATGTGCCCTCAGGGCCCACAAGGCGCTCGGTCGTGACCGGCGGCCCCCTCTTTCTATCTGTAAAAGCGATGGGCTGTGTCATAACGCATCTGTTTTAACGATGCGATTGCCCCTTCACTCCCCTCAGCGAATGCCGCCAAAGCAGAGGTATTTGGTCTCCAGGTACTCCTCCAGCCCTTCGGCCGCCCCTTCCCGGCCCAGTCCCGACTCCTTGATCCCGCCAAAGGGGGCCAGTTCGGTGGAGATGATCCCCTCGTTGATCCCCACCATGCCGTATTCGAGCCCCTCGGCCACCCGCCACACCCGGGCGATGTCGCGGCCATAGAAGTAGGCGGCCAGGCCATAGGGGGTGTCGTTGGCAAGCGCAATGGCCTCGGCTTCCGTCTCGAAGCGCACCAGAGGGGCGACGGGCCCGAAGATCTCCTCGTCCAGAATGGGGTTGCCCCGGGTGACCCCGGTCAGGATGGTGGGGTGATAGAAGAGGGGACCGGCGGGGTGGGCGTCGCCCCCCACCAGCACCCGGGCACCGGCGGCGACCGATTGCTGCACCAGCTCGGCCACCTTGCTGGCGGCGGCCGGGTTGATGAGGGGCCCGATCTGGACGCCCTCGCCCATGCCGTCCCCGACCTTGAAGGCTTTGACCGCGGCGGCGAGCTTCTCGGCGAAGGCGTCATAGACGCTGGCCTGCACCAGGATGCGGTTGGCGCAGACGCAGGTCTGGCCGGCGTTGCGGTATTTGGACGCCAGGGCCCCGGCCACGGCGGCGTCGAGGTCGGCGTCGTCAAAGACGATGAAGGGCGCGTTGCCGCCAAGCTCCAGGGAGAGGCGCTTCATGGTGTCGGCGCACTGGCGCATCAGCAGTTTGCCGATGCGGGTGGAGCCGGTGAAGGAGAGCTTGCGCACCACGGGGTTGCTGCACAGCTCGTTGCCCACCGCGCTCGCCTGATGGGAGGTGACGATGTTGATGACCCCAGCGGGAATGCCCGCCTGCTCCGCCAGTACCGCCAGCGCCAGGGCGCAGAGGGGCGTTTCGGCGGCGGGCTTGATGACGATGGTGCAACCGGCGGCCAGCGCCGGACCCGCTTTGCGGGTGATCATGGCGATGGGGAAGTTCCAGGGGGTGATGGCGGCCACGACCCCCACCGGCTGCTTGATGGTGGCCAGGCGCCGATCGGCGGAGAAGCCGGGGATGGTGCGGCCATAGGCACGCTTGCCCTCTTCCGCGAACCACTGGATGAAGCTGGCGCCGTAGGCCACCTCTCCTTTGGCTTCCGCCAGCGGCTTGCCCTGCTCGCAGGTCATGATACGGGCGAGCTCCTCCTGGTTGGCCATGATGCGCTCGAACCAGGCGTAGAGTTTGCTGCTGCGCTCCTTGGCGGTGAGGGCCGCCCAGGCGGGTTGCGCCGCGTGGGCCGCCGCGATGGCGAGGCGGGTATCCTCCCCGTCCATGTCGGGCACCTGGGTGATGATCTGGCCGGTGGCCGGGTTCAGGACCTCGAACCGGCGCCCGCCCAGGGACTCGCACCAGCGGCCGTCGACATAGGCCAGGGATTTGATCAGGGAGAGAGCAGGTTGTGATGCTGACATAAGTAAGGGGCCTCGATAGTGGGTCTGGGTGGCGCGTTTATGTGGGCACCGCCGTATAGAATAATAAGCACGTAACGACCATAAAATGAGCCGAAATGTTTTTCAAGTGTTAAATATATTTGAGTGAACTGGGCGTTACATGCTAGAAATGGGGCTGCGAGCGCGATTGTAGCGGTTTTCATTGCGCAGGGTGTGCAAAATAATGAACGCCCTGGGTTGTGCAGGATAGTGAACGGGGCTGACGTGCCTGACTTACTATATTGACCAGTCGGCCCCAGGTATTCGAATGACCATGGAAGGAGGTGGGCGATGGAGCAATCCCGTGGCGAGGTCCGGTGGCGGACCATGACGGACAACCCCCTGGCGGAGCACGAGAGAAACATGGGGGAGCGGCTCGCCCGGATCCGCAGGGAGCTCGGGCTTTCCCAGCGCCGGGTGGCGGAGCTGAGCGGCCTGACCCACGGCGCCATCTGCATGATAGAGCAGAACAAGGTGAGCCCCTCGGTGGCCTCCCTGCAAAAGCTGCTGAGCGTCTACGAGCTGCCGTTGTCGCGCTTCTTCGCCGAAGAGGAGGTGGCGAGCACGCCCAGCGTGGTGATCAAGGCGGAGCAGCTCATCGAGCTTGGCAGCCAGGGGGTCTCCATGAAGCTGGTGCACAACGGCAACAATCGGCGCCAGCTCGGCTTCATGCTGGAGACCTATGCCCCCGGCACCGACACCGGCGGCGTGGTGAAGCATCAGGGGGAGGAGGTGGGCACCGTGCTGGAAGGGTCGGTGTTGCTGACCCTGGCCGGCCAGACCTATGAACTGTGCGCCGGGGACAGTTATGTCATCGACACCGGCGAGCCCCACAGTTTCAGCAATCCCTCGGGGCAGGTCTGCCGCATCGTCAGCGCCCACACCCCGGCCAGCTTTTAATGTGAACAACCCGTTGTGTTGGAAACGAACCGGTAAGGAAACAGGGATCATGACCGAACATGTAAAGAGTTACTACGCAGCCAGTGCCAACAAACACGCGCCCTATCCCACGCTCACCGAGCAGCTGGAGTGCGACGTCTGCGTCATAGGCGCAGGCTACACCGGCCTCTCCAGTGCGCTGCATCTGGTGGAGAAGGGGTACAAGGTGGTGGTGCTGGAGGCCGCGCGAGTCGGCTTTGGCGCCAGCGGCCGCAACGGCGGCCAGATCGTCAACTCCTACAGCCGCGACATCGACACCATCGAAGCGAACTGCCCGCCGGATCAGGCCAGGCTGCTCGGCTCCATGTTGTTTGAGGGGGGCCAGATCAACCGCGAGCGGATCAAACGCTACAACATCCAGTGCGATCTGCAGGAGGGCGGGGTCTTTGCCGCCGAGACCGAGAAGCAGCTTCACGAACTCAAGGCGCAGAAGGCGCGCTGGGAGAAGTGGGGCAACGACCAGCTGGAGCTGCTCGATGCCGACGGGGTGCGCGAGGTGGTCGCGAGCGATCGTTACGTCGGCGCCCTGCTGGACAAGAGCGGCGGCCATATCCATCCCCTCAACCTGGCGCTGGGGGAGGCGGAAGCCATCCGCATGCAGGGGGGGCTTATCTTCGAGCAGTCCGCCGTCACCAGCATCACGCCGGGTCAACCCGCCCTGGTCAAGACCGCCAAGGGGGCGGTGAAGGCGCGCTTCGTGGTGGTGGCGGGCAACGCCTATCTCGGCAACCTGGTGCCCGAGCTCGCCGGCAAGAGCATGCCCTGCGGCACCCAGGTGATCGCCACCGAGGTGCTGGGGGAGGAGCGGGCCCGCTCGCTGCTGCCGCAAAACTACTGCCTGGAGGATTGCAACTACCTGCTCGACTACTACCGCACCTCCGGCGATCACCGGCTCATCTATGGCGGCGGCGTGGTCTACGGGGCGCGAGATCCGGCGGACATCGAGCGGCTGATCATCCCCAAGATGCTCAAGACCTTCCCCCAGCTCAAAGACGTCAAGGTGGAGTACACCTGGACCGGCAACTTCCTGCTCACCCTGTCGCGGCTGCCGCAGTTTGGCCGCATCGGTCACAACATCTACTACATGCAGGGCTACAGCGGCCACGGCGTCACCTGTACCCATCTGGCGGGCAAGCTGCTCTCCGAGGTGCTGAGCGGTCAGGCGGAGCGCTTCGATGCGTTCGCCAGGCTGCCGCACTACCCCTTCCCGGGGGGCCGCCTGCTGCGCATCCCCTTCACCGCCGCCGGCGCCGCCTGGTACACCCTGCGCGATCGCCTGGGGGTGTGATGACACCGGTGGCCCGCCAGGGTGGTATGGTGCGGGGCGCCCTCCGATGCCATCGTCCCATGAGCGCGGCGGCAAGTAGGGTTCAAGGGGGCGAGCCAGGTCGACTGCGACAACAAGAAGAGGGAGGCGTTATGCCTCCCTCGTTTTTTTGTCGTCAACCTGCCCGGGCCCTGACGGGGCTAGAAGCGGTAGGGGAAGCGGATCCCGATGGTGTAGTCCGGTGCGTCCGTGGTGAGCCCGGCAGACCAGTTGACCGCCATGGAGAGGTTGTCGGTAATGGCCCAGGTCGACCCCATGCCAAAGCTGGCGGCGTTGGCATCGGAGCCGGTGACCTTCTCCATGGAAAAGCCTTCGGACCCCTGCTCGGACTCCATGGTGACGCGCTGGTTGATGTTGAAGGAGAGGCTGAAGCGTTCGTTGAGGGCGAATGCGACCCCCAGGCCATATTCATACCAGTCCCCCAGCTGGATACTGCCGGGCTGGTTGCCGGGCTGGTAGGAGATATCGTCAAAGTCCTGCTTGAGGCTGTGGCCATAGTTGAGGCTGGCAAACAGGATGGCGGGATCCATGGTCTTGACCAGGGAGAAGCCGGTAGAGAGCTGCCAGAGCCCGTTGCCGGTGGCGAGCTCCTTGGGGGTCACCAGGTTGCCCGATTCCGAGGTGTTGATCTCGATGCCGTAAGGATCCTTGCCGGTCGGCGCCTTGGCCCGGAAGTTCCACACCAGATCCGGCCAATCCTCGCTCTCTGCCATGACCCTGTAGTAGATGGCGAGGCTGAGATCCCCCAGACCGCCATCGCTGACGCTCTGCTCCTCGAAGTCGCGGCTGGAGTTCTCCTTGCCGGTGCTCTGGTAGTTGGTGTTGCGGAACATGTAGGGGAGGGCCAGCTCCAGTTGCCAGCGATCGTTGAGGGTGTAGCGGGTGATGACATCCGCCGTCCACTGATCGGAGCGCACCCGATCCAGGTTGATTTCGCCAAGGAAGATGGCGTCCAGGGCGAGGAAGCCGCGCAGGGCGAGATCCTTGCGGTTGTAGTGCTGGTAGGAGAGGCCCACATCGACGGTCAGGGCGCGGTCGAACACATTGTGCTGTTCGATCATCAGGTCTTCGGTACTGCGGCCGACTTCCGGCGTGCGCCGTGAGGCGTCCTGCTGGGTGGAGGCGACGGCGGCCCCGGCTCCGACCCCGGCGGTTGCCGTCGTGGCACCGGCGGCCTTGACGGCCTCCAGGCGGGCCTGGAGCTGATGAAGGGCCTGATTTTGCTGGATCAGTTGCTGGCGCAGGAGATCCAGCTGTTGTTGCAGGGCCTCCTCCTCGGCCGTGGCCCCCCAGCAGGCGAAGGGGGCGAGGGCAATCAACAGCATGCGAGACTGTTTCATCGGGATACGTCCTTGTTGTTTATCATCCTTTCTGATGGTTCAGCCCCCGGGCTCACCGGTGCTCAGCGCGAAAACCAGATGCGGGTCTGATTGAGCGTCTGCAAACCGTCCCCCCTGACCTTGTTGAACTGCAGCAGCCCTCGGCTGAAGTCGGTACCGCGCAGGCTCTGCTCCAGCAGGACCCGGCCGTCGGAAGAGTGTAGTTGCAAGCCGGCATAATTCCCCGAGACCCGATAAGTGGCGGTGCCAAGATCGCCCTGGTGCTCGTAGCTGCCCGCCTGAACCAGGTGTCCCGTCATGGTCGGGGTGGTCAGTTCAATACCGGTCTGGTTGACCGAGCTGTTGCCGCTCCCCTCCAGTTGAACGACCTGCACCAGCCCGGCCCCCTGCACCTGGGCCTCCTTGGCGGGTGTGGCCGCGGGCTTGACCTCATCCTTGACGCGCACATCCAGCTTGGGTTTGTTTTGCACAATGCTCAGCGCCAGGTTCATGGCCGCCGTCTGCTGGGCCTGGGCCGTGGTCAGTGACGAGATGAACTCGATGCCGAAGTAGCTGATGCCATGGCTGCTGACATAGCGGCCGCGCAGGTGGGCCAGCTCCCCGTCCGCCAGTTCGGGCGCAAAGTGGTCTGACAGATGGGCCAGCGGGTCCGGTGCTGCCAGCAGCGGAGAGGCGATGCCACCCAGGCTGCAGAGGAGGCATAGGGCGGGTCGGGTATTCATGATGACCTCACATTAGGCTGTGTTCTTAAAGTGATGAGGATATAATCTCACATCTTCTCAACAGCTTAAGATCCATTCCGTGTCCCGCCGTTATCAGCTGACTGATGCACAATGGGGGCTTATCGAGCCCCAGTTTCCTTCTCGAAGCCTGATCGGGCGCCCTACCCGTGAACCGCGCCAAGTGCTCGATGGCATTCTCTGGATACTCCACACCGGAGCTCCTTGGCGAGACCTT
>NZ_JBLUXC010000032.1:0-47519 GCF_048276795.1 Aeromonas sp. PS2Canimalfood6 | reverse complement strand
TGCTGGAAGGGGTGAACAACAAGATCAAAGTGATAAAGCGTATGGCATATGGATTTAGGGACTCAGAATACTTTTTTCTGAAAATCAAGGCGGCCTTCCCCGGAAAGCCGCGATGAACCTTATTTCGGCTGACGGGGCTTCTTGGCCGCCGCCAGGCGCTTGAGGCGCTGGCCCTGCAGCTTCGCCTCGGCCATGGCCTGGGCGGCGGCGTTGTCTTCCCGCTGCGGGCGCTTGCCGAAGCGGCGGCGCTCCTGCAACTGCTTGATGAGGTCGTCGCGACTGCTCACCTCGTAACCCGGCACCATGATGCGGCGGATCTTCTGGCCGATGAGCGCCTCGATCTCCAGCAGGGTGCGCTCCTCCTCGCGGCTGACGAAGGAGATGGCCATGCCGCTCTTGCCGGCGCGGCCGGTACGGCCGATGCGGTGCACATAGTCTTCCGCCAGGAACGGCAGATCGTAGTTGACCACGTATTCCAGGCTCGGGATGTCCAGGCCCCGGGCGGCTACCTCGGTGGCCACCAGCACCCGCAGCTTGCCTTCGGTGAATTCGCGCAGGGCACGGCGACGGCTGCCCTGTGCCTTGTCACCGTGCACCACGGCAGACTTGATGCCGTCGAGGTTCAGCTCCTCCACCAGCTCGTCGCAGCTCTCGCGGGTGCTGGCAAACACCAGCACCTGCTGCCAGTTCTGCTTGCCGATGAGCTCGGAGAGCAGCTCGTGCTTGCGCTTCTGCTCCACCGGATAGACGGTGTGGCTGACGGTGTCGGCGGTGGAGTTCTGCTTGTTGACGCTCACCACCTGGGGCTTGTCCAGCATCAGGTTCGCGAGCTTTTTCACCGACTCGGAGAAGGTGGCGGAGAAGAGCAGGTTCTGGCGGGCCTTGTTGACCGCCTGCAGGATCTGCTGCACGTCGGCGCTGAAGCCCATGTCGAGGATGCGATCCGCCTCGTCCAGCACCAGGGTCTCGACCCCGGAGAGGCTCAGGTTGCAGGCGGTGAGGTGCTCGAGCAGACGGCCAGGGGTGGCCACTATGATGTGTGCGCCCGCTTTGAGCTTCTTGGCCTGCACATCCTGTTTGCCGCCACCCACGATGGTGAGGGTAGTGATATCAAGATACTTGGCAAAATCGTTGATGTTGCTCGCCACCTGGGCTGCCAGCTCGCGGGTCGGGGTCAGGATCAGCACGCGGGCATTGGAAGGTTGCACCGGCGCCGGGTTGTCTACCAGACGTTGCAGGATGGGCAACGCAAAGGCGGCTGTCTTGCCGGTACCGGTCTGGGCACTGGCCAGCACATCGCGGCCACGGCGAATGGCCGGGATGGCCTGGCTCTGCACAGGGGTCATCTCCTGATAACCGCAATCTGAGATGGCGCGCAAAATCTCGGGGGCAAAATCGAACGATTCAAATCTCATGTTGGGTTCCTGTGTTCCAGCGGAGCTGTAGTTGGCGTGGGTGGCCTGGGCCGGCGTGTGGCCTGGCATCGGCGAGGCGTGGAGCCAAGGACGGCTGGGTCTGACATCAGATCAGAAGATGAGCCGGAAAATGGCGGGCGCGAAGTGTAACAGATAGGCGACAGGAATGCCGCCTCAAATGGCCTGTATTTTTCCGGGGGCTGCGCTCTCCAGACGCGGCAGCAGGCGCAGCCCGGGCAGTGAGATCAGCGCACCCGCTTGCTCGGACGCTTGAGCAGCCGCATGCCGATGGCCGCCACCGCGATGACGAACAGCCCGAAAGAGGTGACGAGCAGGCACTTGGTCAGCAGCTCCTGATGATGGGCAAAGACCGGGGTCGCCATCACCATCTTGCCCACCATGCTCAGTACCAAGGACCAGAGGAAGGCGCTGGCAAAACTCGCCACGGCCACCCGCAGCAGGTGCAGGCGGGAGACTCCCATCAACATGGGGGTCAACACTCTCACAAAGGGGATGAAACGGGACACGAACATGGCCCAGAAGCCGTAACGATCCAGCAGTCGGGAGGCCCTGGGCAGGCTCCCTTCCGGGATCATTCGCTCCACATGGCCCATGAAACGGGTGCCATGCAGTGCCTGCCCCTGCCAGTAGGCGAGCACGCTCCCTATCCCGGCCGCGAGCGGCAGATAGAGCAAGGTCACCTCGGGCCCCAGCACCCCCATGCCCACCAGACCGCCCGCCAGCAGCACCAGGCTGTCACCGGGCAGGGGCAGAAAGACGAAGCTCGATTCAAGGAAGAGGATCACCACCAGACAGGTGACGAGCAGACCGATTGCCTGCATTTGTATAAGCTGATCAAAATCCTGATGCCATATGGCAAGCAGCATGTCCTGCATCTGGTGTGACTCCCATCAACGTAATGCGCATTCGTCATGATGACCCGAAGGCCCCGTCTGGTAATCCATCCCTGCTACCACCCCAATGTTCGTATGGGAGGCCTCTTATACACCCGGGGAACTGAACAATAAATTAATGTCTGTGATTTCTGCCCAGCGGTTCACCCTTCTCGCGGCCCAATGCGCACGCCCAAAACAGGACGGGCCAGCCCTTGCCAGGCTGCCAAGCCAGATGAAACCCGTTACAGTGTGAACATGCCCCGATGGACGGGGTACTCATGGAGCCAGGTATGGCAAGACAGCTCTCTTCTCACACACTTTCCTTGCTGGCGGTTATTGCCGGCGTCTCTGCCGGTCTTGTGACAAAGGCCCGTGCCAGCGACGAGAGCCTGGTTCAACAGCGCGCCAACGCCGTCGTCTCCCTCATGAGCTACGCTGTGGTGCCGGATATCACCGCCAGCAACCTAGATATCGGCAGCGGCACCAACGACACCTCTGCCCTCACCATCACCCAGCTCGGGGGTGGCGCCACCCTGAGCGAGGATGTTCCCCTCTATCTGGAGGGCACCCTGGGCTACAGCCGCTACGATCCCCAGTTCGTGTTCACCGATGGCAACGAGACCCGCACCATCCCCACCAAATGGAACAGCCTGAGCGCCACCGGCGGCATCGGCTGGGACTTCAGCCTGCACCGTGACCGCTTTGGCGGCAACCTGGTGCTGCGCCCCATCGCCAACTTCACCCTGGGCACGGTGGCCAGCGATCTGCGTATCGGCGCCGCCCTGATCGAATACAGGACAGGCAGAAGCCTCGACTTCCTCGATGGCGGCAACCTCAATGTCTATGGCCTCGGCGGCTCATTGATGCTGGACTATGAACTCTTCTCCGCCGCCCAGGACATCGATGCCGAGCTGCGCTACTCCTACCAGCATCTGCAAAGCTTCACCGGCACCGCCGAGAGCGTCACCGGTCAGGCCGATGCGGAAAACCTCGGGCTTTACCTGCGCCGCCGCGCTCCCCTCTGGGACTGGACCCTGCTGGACAGGCCCCTTCGCTACGTGCTGGAAGGGGCCAGAACCGAATACCTGGGGCAGCAACGGGGGCTGCTCGGTTTCAACAGCCTCAACTCCCTGGGACTTGGCCTCGAACTCGACAGCAGCAAGTACGACATCTTCATCACCCGCACCCGGCTGGTGGCCCGCTATATGTTCAGCCACAACACCAGCGGCTACTCCATCGGACTGGCGATGAGTTTCTAGCGCAGCAAGGCGACATGAACCGTCCCCGTCACCAAATCTCTGACTGAACGCACATTTGACTCCATTGCCGCTATGAGGTCCCACCTGTATCTCCTAGCATGGGGATACGGACGGTGGGTGAAGACGTGAAGCAGAACCACGCCGGGGATTGTGGTCAGGCTGACTACCTACTGTTGAGCAGAGAACACATGACATTTCCAGGGACAGGGAGCTTGTTATGGCCAAATTTCTGAATACCAGCGCAACCAACTATTTCCTCGAAGAGCTGATAAAGGATGCCAAGGAGCGGTTAATCCTGATCAGCCCCTTTCTCAAACTCAATGACAGGATCAAGGAGCTGCTGACCGACAAGAACCGGCTCAAGATCGATGTGCGGATCGTCTATGGCAAGAGCGAACTCCAACCGGAAGAGATCAGCTGGCTCAAGGAGCTCACCTATATCCGCACCAGCTTTTGCAAAAATCTCCATGCCAAGTGCTACCTCAATGAGGAGATGTGCATTGTCACCAGCCTGAACCTCTACGAATTCAGCCAGGTGAACAACAACGAGATGGGGGTGTTGATCCGGCGGGCGGATGACAGTGAGCTGTACCGCGATGCCTACGATGAAGCTCAGCGCATTATTCGGGTGAGCGAGGAGGTGCGCATCACGTTGGAGCGCGTCGCAAGCGACAGTGACCCGCAGGACAACGTGGCCGCCCATGCAGGTACAGCACCGGTTTGTCCAAAATGCGGCACAACCATGGTACTGAGGACCAGCAAACGGGGAGATACCAAGGGTAACAGCTTCTGGGGCTGCCCCGAATACCCCAAGTGTCGCAGCATCATCCCCATCGAGACCCATCCCTGACCGGGATCTGTGAAGGCTAAATCACATGGATATCACTGCTGCCATAGCGCCGCTGCTGACTCAGCTCTGGTTTCTCTGCCACTGCTGTTGATTGCCACCCTGCTCAAAACGGCCTGGTTCAAAGGGATGGTCGGGGAGTGGTTTATCAATCT
The DNA here is from genome assembly GCF_048276795.1 of Aeromonas sp. PS2Canimalfood6. Classification (NCBI taxonomy): domain Bacteria; kingdom Pseudomonadati; phylum Pseudomonadota; class Gammaproteobacteria; order Aeromonadales; family Aeromonadaceae; genus Aeromonas; species Aeromonas sp. PS2Canimalfood6. The sequence goes on along the minus strand of NZ_JBLUXC010000032.1, from coordinate 42,947 downwards.
CTGTATTCGGCTATTTCTCGACAAGCGGGAATATCGCCTGCTCAAGGACGTGACCCTGCCCACCCCCCAGGGCAGCACCCAGATCGATCACGTGATCGTCTCCCGCTTCGGGCTATTCGTGATTGAGACCAAGAACATGAAGGGCTGGATATTCGGCAACCCGACCCAGAAAAGCTGGACCCAGCAGATCTATCGCCGCAAGCACAGCTTCCAGAACCCGCTGCATCAGAACCACCTGCACATGATGACCCTCAAATCCCTGCTGGGGCTCTCAGACAACCAGCTTCACTCCATCATCTTCTTTATCGGCGACTGCACCTTCAAGACCCCTATGCCGCAGAACGTTATGAACCGTGGGCTCATTCGCTACGTCAAGGGTATAACCACGCCGGTATTGGCCGAGAGCGAGGTCGCTCACGTTGTCGACACCATTCAACAAGGGCGACTTGCCGCCAACTGGCAGACTCACAGACAGCATGTGGCACAGCTCAAGGCCCGCCACGGGGAAGCCCCCACCAAGCCTGTGCCAGCCAGCGTGCCGAGCGCTCACCACCCTGCACCGCCAACGGCCATTTATCCGGCGAACCTCCAGAGCCCCATGTGCCCCAGGTGTGGCAACCCCATGGTGCTGCGCACTGCCGGTCGAGGTGACAACAAGGGAAAACCGTTCTGGGGATGCCGTGAATTCCCTACATGCAGGGGGACCAGAGCGCTGATGAAGTAGATGGGAAGGCTGAACGACGGAGGCATAAAACAAAGGCGGCCAATTGGCCGCCTTTGTTACTTCTGCAAATCAGCGGATCATTGCTATCTTCTGCACGCAGCGCTGCTCGCGCTCATCCACCCGCTTGGCAAACCAGGCGGTGGTGAGGTTGCGGGTGATCTTAGGGCTCTTTAGCTGGATACCGGGCAAGATGGCGCGGGGTTGCCGTGTCCCGGCCTGTTTGTCGGCCAGGGCAAAGACCCTGTGGTAGAGATCGCTTTTGGCAAAGTCGCTGGTGTCCCCGAGCTTCAGGCTCTGGTGAATGGCCTGCTTGCTCATGTTGACGCGGCTGGCGATGCTGTGCACAGCGAGCTCGGTCTTGCCGGGCAGATCCGAGTCGTAGCGGATGAGATCCCCGTCCAGGGCCAGGGGCTTGCCACTCACCCGGCTTACCGCCGCCTGGAAGGCCGCATTGCGGCTCGCGTACCAGCCCGCATTGAAGTCGGCGAAGCGATAGAGGGTATCCGGGTAGTCGGCGGGATAGCCGAAGATGTGTTTGGTGCCAAACCAGATGCCGCCCCGACGAGTGAACACCTCGTGGCGAATGGACTCCTTCACGGGATAGGGGTAGCCACGGGCGTTGGCTTCGGCAAAGGCGACGCTCACCTGCATGGGGCCGCCGGTGCGCACCGGGTTGAGGTTGCCAAAGAGCTGCTTGCCCATGGGGACGCTGCCTATCATGTCTTCGAAGATCTCGCTCATCTCCCGCTCGGTGCGAAGTTTGTCGATACGCTCGGCATAGCTCTTGCCGGTGGGGGATTGGATGGAGAGGGCCGTGCGCACCATGAACTCGGGGATGAGCAGCTTGCCGGCCCGGGCATTGATCTCCTTCCAGGCAATCTTGTTGAGGTTGGGCACCACGGGGTCCGCCTGATAGGTCGCCTCCTGCTCCGCCACCGCCAGCACGCTGCAGACGTTGTGATCGCTCACCGTCAGCCGCTGGGTGGTGAGCGCCGTCACCACGTCATTGGCCCAGCCCGGCTTGTCCACCACGTTGCGCGGCAGGAAGCGCACGATGCGGCTCTTCATATCGGCCGGTTTTTGCGGCTGCATCGCCTTGGGAATGGGGCGCCCCGCCGGCGTCGCCGTGCTGGTCGGGGCGGGAGGCTCGCTGGCACAACCCGACAGCAGGGCAAGGGAAAGCAGTGACAACCAGCGCCAATGGGCATCAAACAAAGAGTGAAAGGGGATCATGAAGGCTTCCTGAAGAGCGGGACCTGCCCCTCATCGCGAATGAGAGGGCTCGAATGCATGGAGGCGGACATTGTAGGGAACAAGTCTGACAAGATGAAGGCGGATGAACCTGCTGGCCCGCTGGCTGCGGCATCCCCTGGCGTCATCACGCCAGCTCCACCCGGTTGCGTCCCAGGTGCTTGGCCTGATAGAGGGCGAGATCGGTGCGCTGGAGCAGGGCATCCACCCCCTCCCCGCTCTGGCTGATGCCCAGGGCAAGGCTCACGGTGAATCTTACCCCGTCACCTGAGACCAGCTCTTCGGTCGCGCACCTTATCTGCTCCGCCAGCGTACGGGCCTTGTCGCCCGTCATGCCGGGCAGCCAGATGGCAAACTCCTCTCCCCCAAGGCGTGCCACCACCCCATCCAATGGGCAGAGCTGGCGCAGCAGGGTGCTGAATTCACGCAGTACATTGTCGCCGATGGCGTGGCCATAGCGATCGTTGATCAGCTTGAAGTGATCGAGATCCAGCAGCAGGAGCGGCGTCCCCTCCTCTCCGTGCGCCTCCAGCACGGCGCGAAACGCCCGGCGATTGGAGAGCCCGGTCAGCTCGTCTGACATGGCGAGAGAGGAGAGCCGCATCTGGGTGCCATACATCTGTTGCACCATCAGCAGCACACCCCAGGCCGAGGCCAGCATGCCGATCGTGCGCAGGCTGTCTTCCACCGTGGAGAGCCACCAGGGCTGGAAATAGGCCTCATCCATCAGATCGATGACGCCGGAGACAAGCCAGAGGGTCAGCCCGCCGGTGAGGGAGAGATAGGTTTTCAAGGTGATCTGGGCACACTGCACCACCCAGAACATGAACAGCAGGGTCAACACGTTGAGCGCTTCGGCCAGAGCCCCGACGGTATAGAGGTTGTGCTCCGCCAGGGGATCAAAACTGGCCCCGGCCAGGATCCCCGTCAGCAGCAACAGACAGGGCAGGCTCACCAGCGCGAGACGACGGCAGGGAGGAAGCGAGAAGAACCGGGCGGGGTGAACGGATAACCTGAGGGGAGTCTTCATCATGTTTTGGGCTCCAAGCGCGCATGTCTTCTATCCCGAATGGCAGCCGTTGGCTGCCATCGCCAGCGAACCCCGACGGCATTCCTGGTGGCAAATCACTGATATTGTGGGCCGATTTTTCCATAAAAAACAATCCCCTCACCATATGGGTCAGGGGATTGTTGCAACGGGGACGGCGCGATCTGCCGTGACATCGGGGCGGGCGGCCCTTCCCTGCTCGTCCTCACGGCAAGCGGGCAGTGCCGCCTCAGGCGCTCTGGCGCAGGGCCTGATGCTGGGCGGCGCCGTTGATCACCGCCTGCAGGGAGGCGTTGACCACGTCGCGACCGACGGCGACGCCACACATCCGGGTGCCCTCGACGCTCAGCAGCACATAGGCGGCGGCGCGGGATTCGGTGCCGGCGGTGAGCGCATGCTCGGAGTAATCCAGCACATCGATGTGCATGCCGGTCTGACGCTGCCAGCCGTTGACCAGGGCGGTGATGGCTCCCTCCCCTTCACCGCACAGTTGCAGGGTGCCGTGGGGGGTCTGCAACTCCAGGCGCAGGCTCTCCTGACTGTCATGACCGAGCTGGAAGCGCCCGATGCGATAGCCGTGGGCAGGCTCGAGATAGTGCTGCTCGAACAGGGCGCGGATCTGCTCCGGGCTGATTTCGCTGCTGCTCGCCTCAGCCTCGGCCTGCACCCGGCGGCTGAAGTCGATTTGCAGCCAGCGCGGCAGTTGCAGACCGAGGTCACGTTCCAGCAGATAGGTCACCCCTCCCTTGCCGGACTGGCTGTTGATGCGGATCACCGCCTCGTAGCTGCGACCGAGATCGGCAGGATCGATGGGCAGGTAAGCCACGTCCCAGTAGTGATCCGGTTTTTCTGCCGCGAGAGACTTGCGGATGGCGTCCTGGTGGCTGCCGGAAAACGCCGTGTAGACCAGCTCGCCGGCATAGGGGTGGCGCGGGTGCAGGGCAATCTGGGTGCAGGCCCCCACGGTGGCGACGATGGCATCCATGTCGGACAGGTCCAGCTCGGGGTCAATCCCCTGGCTGTAGAGGTTCATGGCCATGGTGACGATGTCCATGTTGCCGGTACGCTCCCCGTTGCCGAGCAGGGTGCCCTCGATGCGATCCGCCCCCGCCAGCACCGCCAGCTCGGCGGCGGCCACCCCGCAGCCTCTGTCGTTGTGGGTGTGGATGGAGATGCTCACCTCGGGTCGCGCCTTGAGGTGTCGGCAGAACCACTCCACCTGATCCGCAAACACGTTGGGGGTGCTCACCTCCACCGTGGCGGGGAGGTTCAGGATCATGGGACGGGCAGCGGCACGCCACTCGTCGATGACGGCGTCACACACCTCGACGGCGAACTCCACCTCGGTACTGCTGAAACTCTCCGGAGAATACTGGAAACTCCACTCGGTGCCCGGATTGCGGGCCGCATACTCCCGCACCCAGCGCGCCCCCTGCACGGCGATGGCCTTGACCCCGTCCTTGCCTGAGTTGAACACATAGTTGCGCTGGGTCGGGTTGACCGAGTTGTAGACGTGAACGATGGCCCGCTTCGCCCCCTTGAGCGCCTCGAAGGTGCGGGCGATCAGATCTTCGCGCGCCTGCACCAGCACCTGGATGGTGACGTCATCGGGAATGAGGTTGCGCTCGATGAGTTCGCGCACAAAATCGAAGTCGGGCTGGGAGGCCGCCGGGAAGCCCACCTCGATGTGCTTGAAACCGATGTGGGTCATCAGCGCCCACATTTGCAGCTTCTGGGCCACCGTCATGGGTTCGACCAGCGCCTGGTTGCCATCGCGCAGGTCCACGGCGCACCAGAGCGGTGCCCGCTCCAGTACCCGGTTGGGCCACTGGCGATCCGCCAGGTTGATCACGGGGGCACGGCGGTATTTGCGATGATCGAAGCTCATATTCAGATTCCCTTGACGGATGGGCGAGGCACCGGACGACCGGGCCGACAGGCGGGTGGGGCAAGGAGGGGAAGCGGGTTGGTGCGGTAACACCGTCCCTGACGAGTCGCGCGGCGGTAACCCCGCGACCGGTTTTCCTGCGGCCCCCGTCGGTCACCGGGGCCGGCCACGGCAGCCGGATCGGGCTGCGGGCGCTGATCCTCTCGCACGCCACCTTTTGGTGTGTCGGCGCAGACGACCTTGTTTGTATGAGCACCCAGTATAGGGAGGTCGTGGGGGCGAGAGATTGCGAAGATTGCACCCAGCCATGCCAATTCAGCAATATGGATGCTGTGAATCTCCAATAACGGGGTGAGTCTCACCACCCATGATGATTTATTCGCCATCTCACCCATCTTCCTTGAAGGCGTTTCCCCGGAAGTGGCAGGGCGCAGGCAATAAAAAACCCCGCCATTGCTGGCGGGGTTTGCGTGCATCGAGCGGGCAGCGTGCTGCCGGTGCTCTTAGCGGTTGTTCACCTTCTCGTGCAGCTCCTGCACCGAGTTGACGTTGGCGGTGGCATCCACGCTGATGGCCATGCAGGTGGCGAAGGCCGCGTGCAGCGTGGTGGTGTAGGCCACCTTGTGCTGCAGGGCGCCGCGGCGCAGCTGCTTGGAGTCCTGGATGGCCTGACGACCCTCGGCGGTGTTGACGATGTAGGTGTACTCGCCATTCTTGATGCGATCCAGAATATGCGGACGACCCTCGTGCACCTTGTTGACCAGACGCGGGTTGATGCTCGCCTCGCCCAAGGTCACGGCGGTGCCGTGGGTGGCGTCGAGGTCATAACCCAGCTCCAGCAGCTTGGCGGCCAGGTTCACCACCCGCTCCTTGTCGCCGTGGCGCACGGACAAGAGGGCGCGACCTTCGCTCGGTACCTGGTGACCGGCACCCAGCTGCGCCTTGGCATAGGCCTCGGCGAAGCTGCTGCCTACCCCCATGACTTCACCGGTGGAGCGCATTTCCGGCCCCAGCAGCGGGTCCACACCCGGGAACTTGGCGAACGGCAGTACAACTTCCTTCACTGAGTAGTAGGGCGGGATGATCTCGGTGGTGAAGCCCTGTTCTTTCAGGCTCTGACCGGCCATGACGCGGGCGGCAATCTTGGCCAGCGGAGCGCCGGTGGCCTTGGAGACGAAGGGCACGGTACGGGCGGCACGGGGGTTCACCTCGATGAGGTAAATCTCGTTGTCTTTCACCGCGAACTGCACGTTCATCAGACCGACTACGCCGAGTTCCAGCGCCAGTTTGCGTACCTGCTCACGCATCTCGTCCTGGATGGCCTTGGACAGGGTGTAGGGCGGCAGGGAGCAGGCGGAGTCACCGGAGTGGATACCGGCCTGCTCGATGTGCTCCATGATGCCGCCGATGACCACGTCAACGCCGTCGCAGATGGCGTCCACGTCCACCTCGGTGGCGTCGTCCAGGAAGCGGTCCAGCAGCACAGGCGACTCGTTGGAGACGCTCACTGCCTCGGCGAAGTAGCGGCGCAGGTCCTGCTCGTCATAGACGATTTCCATGGCGCGGCCACCCAGCACGTAGGAGGGGCGAACCACCAGCGGGTAGGTGATGCGCGTGGCCAGTTGCACGGCCTGCTCCAGGGCGGTGACGGTGCCGTTTTCCGGCTGCTTGAGCCCCAGGCGCTCGACGGCGGACTGGAAGCGCTCGCGATCTTCCGCGCGGTCGATGGCATCCGGGCTGGTCCCGATGACCGGCACACCGTTGGCTTCCAATGCTCGCGCCAGTTTCAGCGGAGTCTGGCCGCCGTACTGGACGATGACGCCCTTGGGCTGCTCGACCCGCACGATTTCCAGCACGTCTTCCAGGGTCACCGGCTCGAAGTAGAGACGATCCGAGGTGTCGTAGTCGGTGGAGACGGTTTCCGGGTTGCAGTTGACCATGATGGTCTCGTAACCGTCTTCACGCAGGGCCAGGGCCGCATGCACACAGCAGTAGTCGAACTCGATGCCCTGACCGATACGGTTCGGGCCGCCACCGATGACCATGATCTTGTCGCGGTTGGTGGGGTTGGCCTCGCACTCCTCGTCGTAGCTGGAGTACATGTAGGCGGTGTTGGTGGCGAACTCGGCCGCGCAGGTATCGACCCGCTTGTAGACCGGGAAGATGTTGTGGCGGGCACGCAATTTACGCACTTCCCCTTCGGCCACGCCGAGGATTTTGGCCAGACGCGCGTCGGCAAAGCCTTTGCGCTTGAGGGCGCGCAGGAAGTCGGCGTCAAGACCGGCCATGCCGCGCTCTTTCACCTGCTCTTCCAGTTTCACCAGCTCTTCAATCTGCACCAGGAACCAGGGGTCAATCTTGGTCAGCTTGAACACGCCGTCCATGGAGAGGCCGGCGCGGAAGGCGTCGGCGATGTAGAAGATGCGCTCGGCACCGGCATCCTGCAGCTCGTGACGGATGCGGGTCAGGGAGTCGGGGGCGTTCAGGTCAACCATGGGGTCGAAGCCGGTCTTGCCGGTCTCGAGACCACGCAGGGCCTTGTGCAGGGACTCCTGGAAGTTGCGGCCGATGGCCATCACTTCACCCACGGACTTCATCTGGGTGGTCAGACGGTCGTTGGCGCCGGCGAACTTCTCGAAGTTGAAGCGCGGCACCTTGGTCACCACGTAGTCGATGGCCGGCTCGAAGGAGGCCGGGGTGCGACCGCCGGTGATGTCGTTCATCAGCTCGTCCAGGGTGTAACCGATGGCGAGCTTGGCAGCGATCTTGGCGATGGGGAAGCCGGTCGCCTTGGAGGCCAGCGCAGAGGAGCGCGACACCCGCGGGTTCATCTCGATGATGACCATGCGGCCGTCTTTGGGGTTGATGCCGAACTGGACGTTGGAACCGCCGGTCTCGACGCCGATCTCGCGCAGCACCGCCATGGAGGCGTTGCGCATGATCTGGTACTCCTTGTCGGTCAGCGTCTGGGCTGGCGCGACCGTGATGGAGTCACCGGTGTGGATGCCCATGGGGTCGAAGTTTTCGATGGCGCAGACGATGATGCAGTTGTCGTTGCGATCCCGCACCACTTCCATCTCGTACTCTTTCCAGCCGATGAGCGACTCGTCGATGAGCAGCTCCTTGGTCGGGGAGAGATCCAGACCGCGCTCGCAGATCTCCACGAACTCTTCGGTGTTGTAGGCGATGCCGCCGCCCGAGCCACCCATGGTAAAGGAGGGACGGATGATGCAGGGGAAGCCGACCATCTGCTGCACGCCCCAGGCCTCTTCCATGTTGTGGGCGATGCCGGCACGGGGGCACTCGAGACCGATGCTGCGCATGGCCTTGTCAAAGCGGGAGCGATCCTCGGCCTTGTCGATGGCGTCGGCGGTGGCGCCGATCATCTCGACACCGAACTCCTTGAGCACGCCATGCTGCTCCAGCGCCAGGGCGCAGTTCAGCGCAGTCTGACCACCCATGGTGGGCAGGATGGCGTCCGGGCGCTCTTTCTTGATGATCTCGCGCACCACTTCCCAGGTGATGGGCTCGATGTAGGTGGCGTCGGCCATCTCCGGGTCGGTCATGATGGTGGCCGGGTTGGAGTTCACCAGGATGACGCGGTAGCCCTCTTCTTTCAGGGCCTTGCACGCCTGGGCGCCGGAGTAGTCGAATTCGCAGGCCTGACCGATGACGATGGGGCCGGCGCCGAGGATCAGGATGCTCTGTAGGTCGTTACGTTTTGGCATGGCTCTCTTTATCCTCTTAGGCGCGATACTGCTTGATCAATTCAATAAAGTGGTCGAACAGACCGGCACAATCGTGCGGGCCCGGGCTCGCTTCGGGGTGACCCTGGAAGCTGAAGGCCGGACGGTCGGTGCGATGGATGCCCTGGAGCGACCCATCGAACAGGGAGACGTGGGTGGCACGCAGGCACTCGGGCAGGGTCTGCTCGTCCACCGCAAAGCCGTGGTTCTGGGCGGTGATCATCACGGTGTTGTCGTCCAGACTCTTCACCGGGTGGTTGGCACCGTGGTGGCCGAACTTCATCTTGATGGTCTTGGCGCCGGAGGCCAGGCCCAGCAACTGGTGGCCCAGGCAGATACCGAACACCGGGGTGCTGGTATCAAGGAAAGCCTTGATAGCTTCGATGGCGTAGTCGCACGGCTCGGGGTCGCCGGGACCGTTGGAGAGGAAGATGCCATCCGGGTTCATCGCCAGTACCTCGGCGGCCGGGGTCTTGGCCGGCACCACGGTCAGGCGGCAGCCACGGTCCACCAGCATGCGCAGAATGTTGCGCTTCACGCCGAAGTCGTAGGCCACCACGTGGTATTTCAACTCATCGGCCGCCGGGGTGACGTGGCCCTTGCCGAGCTGCCAGCTGCCTTCAGTCCAGCTGTAGGATTCGCTCACGGTCACTTCCTTGGCCAGGTCCATCCCCTTCAAACCGGGGAAGGCGCGGGCCTGTTCGAGGGCATGGACTTCATCGAGCTGCTTGCCGGCCAGGATGCAACCGGCCTGGGCGCCTTTTTCACGCAGGATGCGGGTCAGCTTGCGGGTGTCGATGTCGGCGATGCCAACGATGTTGTGGGACTTGAGGTAATCGGAGAGGGATTGCTGATTGCGGAAGTTGGAGGCCAGTATCGGAAGGTCCCGGATGATGAGGCCCTGAGCATGGACCTGACTGGACTCTTCATCTTCGCTGTTGGTGCCGGTGTTGCCTATATGGGGGTAAGTGAGGGTAACGATCTGACGGGAATAGGAGGGATCTGTGAGGATTTCCTGATAACCCGTCATCGACGTGTTGAAAACCACTTCACCAACGGAACATCCCTCGGCGCCTATCGACACGCCTTTGAACACAGTTCCATCTTCCAGCACTAGCAATGCAGTGTGATTCAAGACAACCTCCAGTTATTTAGCTTTAAATTCAGCAATTTACCTGGGTGTTGCGGGCTCGGTTCCGGTCTTTGACAGGACTCGAACCCGGCAGATTTCTGGCAAATTGGGCGCATTCTACTTAAAAACGATCTCATTTCAACGTCTTTTCTCGTTTGAAATGCATCTAAATTCAATAAACAAGCAACATTACCCATTATCTATGCACTAACCCGCTTTGCAACCCCCTCTTCAAAAAGAAAAGCCAAACACAGACAACAAAGCGGCACCCGATGCCATGCAACGTACAAAAAACCAAATTTACCACTTAATAAACAGCAAGATAGAAAATTAAAAAACAAACAACACAACAGCAAAAACACCATTTTAAGCCAGAAAAGTGAACACCAAGAATGGAAAACGTTTTTCTTGTAATGCATTTTTAGTCTGTTTCACATCAGGGCGAAATGCCCCCCGCAGGGGAATATTGAGACCCAAAGCCGTTACCCCTTGATGACATTTTTGTCGCAAGAGGGTGGCAGGCTTGTAAGAATGGCAGGATTTAGCGAGGTTCACTCAAAAAGTGATGATTAAGGCTTATTTCTACAAAAAAGTGACAAAAAAACCCCGGCGGACCGGGGTTTGGCAACCTGTACGGGAGTCTGCACTCCCCCTGAAGACGGTTTATTTCAGACCGAGCACATCCTGCATGTCATAGAGACCGGCCCCTTGCTGGCCGAGCCACTTGCCCGCCCGCACTGCACCGTTGGCGAAGGTCAGACGGCTGGAAGCCTTGTGGCTGATCTCGACCCGCTCGCCGATGTCGGCGAACATGACGGTGTGCTCCCCCACCAGATCTCCGGCGCGGATGGTGGCAAAGCCGATGGTGTTGCGATCCCGTTCACCGGTGATCCCCTCACGGCCATAGACGGCGCACTCTTTGAGATCCCGGCCCAGGGTTTTCGCCACCACTTCTCCCATGGAGAGCGCAGTGCCGGACGGAGCATCCACCTTGTGTCTGTGGTGCCCCTCGATGATCTCGATGTCGGTGTACTCCCCCATCACCCTGGCCGCCTGCTCCAGCAGCTTGAACACCAGGTTGACCCCGACCGAGTAGTTGGAGGCGAAGACGATGCCGATCTGCTTGCCCGCCTCGTGCAGGGCCGCCTTGCCCGCCTCGTCAAAGCCGGTGGTGCCGATCACCATCTGCTTGCCATGCGCCAGAGCAAAGGCGAGGTTCGCCAGGGTCACCTCGGGGCGGGTGAAGTCGATGATGAGATCGAATTCGTCCTTCACCTTCTCCAGACTGTCGCTGATGATGACGCCAAGGCGCCCCAGGCCGTTGAGTTCACCCGCATCCAGACCGATCACGGCAGAGCCCGGTCGTTCCAGCGCCGCTCCCACCACCACGCCCTCGGCGTTGGCGATAGCCTCCAGCAGCACCTTGCCCATACGACCATTACAGCCCATCACGGCCACACGGATCGGATTGTCCATCTCCACCCTCTCATCTCTTTATTATGGAAAGAGACCGTTTTACCAGCCCGCGCCCCCTTTGAAAAGCCCGATCTGGCCCGCCAAACCACCCCGACATTTAAACGATAAATTCATTAAAAACAGAATAAATAACGGAATAACCAGACAAGTCAGAATCACGAAGCAAAAAGCCCTATCCATCTGGACGGCTATCTTGACCCGGGCGGGCCGACTCACTACTGTTGGCCCCCCATGGTGGCAGGATGCCCGCCCTGTGCCCGCCCTGGAGGCGCCACAGGCAACGACAGGAGGTCATTGTTCAAGTTTCGAGGAACACATGATCCAGACCCAACCCCGTGCCAGAGCCCTGCTGCCCCTTCTGGTCTTTCTTGCCCTCTTCATCGGTACCGGTACCTGGCTGACCCTGCAGGGGGTCGAGTTCGCCTTCTACCAGCTCCCCGCCCCCGTTGCCGCCCTGCCTGCCGTCATGCTGGCCCTGCTGATGGGACGCGAGGGGTTCAACAAGAACCTCGAGACCTTCTTCAAGGGGGTGGGCGAGAGCAACATCATGGCCATGTGCCTCATCTATTTGCTGGCGGGCGCCTTCGCCACCGTGGCCAAGGCCACCGGCGGGGTGGATGCCACGGTCGCCCTCGGCCTCTCCCTCATTCCGGGCTGGTGCCTGCTGCCGGGGCTCTTCCTCATCTCTGCCTTCATTGCCACCGCCATGGGTACCTCCATGGGCACCATCGGCGCCGTGGCACCGGTGGCGCTGGGCGTCGCCCAGGCCGCCGGCATCGATCCGATGCTGATGGCGGGCACCATCCTCTCCGGCGCCATGTTCGGGGACAACCTCTCCATCATCTCCGACACCACCATAGCCGCCACCCGCAGCCAGGGCTGCGAGATGAAGGACAAGTTCCGCGAGAACGTCAAGATTGCCGCCCCCGCCGCCGTGCTGGTGATCCTGCTCTATCTGCTGCTGGGCTCCACCGGCGCGGCACCGGCGCCCGCCGCCGAGGCGGACCTGCTCAAGGTAGCCCCCTATCTGCTCATCCTGGTGCTGGCGCTGTCGGGCATGAACGTCTTCATGGTGCTGGGGCTCGGCATCATCGCCGCCGGTGGCGTGGGGATGATGGGCGGCTATCCCCTCGGCCAGTTCAGCAAGGACATCTATCAGGGCTTCACCAGCATGCAGGAGATCTTCCTGCTCTCCATGCTGATCGGCGGCCTCGGCGCCCTGATGGAGCGCCAGGGGGGGCTGGCCTGGATAAGCGAGCGAATCGCCGCCCTGATTGCCCGCTTCACCCGTCATCATGATGGCGAGCAGAACGAGAAGGCGGCCGAGCTCGGCATCGCCGGGGTGGTGAGCCTCACCAACCTCTGCACCGCCAACAATACCGTGGCCATCATAGTGGCGAGCAAGGTGGCGCGGGATCTCGCGGATCACCACGGCGTCACCCCGCGCCGCGCCGCCTCCATGCTGGACATCTTCTCCTGCGTGGTACAGGGGCTCATCCCCTGGGGTGCCCAGGCGCTGCTGCTGGGCTCCATATTTGCCCTCTCGCCGCTGCTGGTCGTGAGCATGAGCTTCTACCCCATGGCCCTGGGGCTGGCCGCCCTCGTTGCGGTCTTTATCAAGCACCAGGTACGCGCCGGCGCCGATAACCGCCAAGTCGCCTGAGTCTTCGCCGTTCCCCCCTCGGGCGCCGCCATCAGGCCGCGCCCTGTCTCGTCTGTCATCCCGCCGAGACAGGGAAGCCCCTGCGCTTTTCATCCCCCGGCGCCCTTGTTAAGGTAAGCCTGCCTTTTCGCACCACCACAGGAGCCCCCATGCCTGACCTTCAGCCCGAGCACCCCGATATGCGCCACTCCCTGCGCCAGCTTGTCCGAGAGCGCAGAAGGCGCCTGAGCCAGGCAGACCAGCAGGCGGCGGCCCAGCAACTGGTCAGCCGTTTCCAGGAAGACCCCGGGATCCTCGCGGCCAGACGCATCGCCCTCTATCTGGCCAACGACGGCGAGCTCGATCCCCTGCCCGCCATTCACTGGCTCTGGGCCCAGCAAAAGGAGGTCTATCTGCCGGTGCTGCACCCCTTCACCCCGGGCCACCTGCTCTTTTTGCGCTACACCGCCACCAGCCCCATGACCCGCAACCGCTTCGGTATCGCCGAGCCTGAGCTCGATGTGCTGCAGGTGGTACCCCACAGCATGCTGGATCTCATCTGCACCCCCCTGGTGGCCTTCGATGAGGCGGGCAACCGGCTCGGCATGGGGGGCGGCTACTACGATCGCACCCTGGCCTGCTGGCACGAGCACGGACTGGGCCCAAGACCGCTCGGCCTTGCCCACGACTGTCAGCAGGTGGAGGCCGTGCCCCGGGAGGAGTGGGACGTGCCGCTGCCCCAGATCATCACCCCCAGCCGCAGCTGGCTCTTCCCGTGACGGCGCGGGATCGCCCCTTCCCCGCCCCTCGGCTCAATAAACAGGCAAACGATTTACATCTTGGGGATTTTTGCCCCGGAACGTGAGCGCCATGGTCGCCCCGGGGAGGCGGCTTGGATATAATGCGCCCGCTTTTTCCATAAGGATCCATCATGACTCAAGATGAAATGAAGAAGGCGGCCGGTTGGGCTGCGCGCAAATACGTGGTACCCGGCTCCATCGTCGGTGTGGGCACCGGCTCCACCGTCAACCACTTCATCGATGCGCTGGCAACCATGAAGGACGAGATCAAGGGCGCGGTATCGAGCTCCGTCGCCTCCACCGAGCGCCTCAAGGGCTTTGGCATCCCGGTGTTTGACCTCAACGACGTCGATACCCTCTCCGTCTACGTGGATGGCGCCGACGAGATCAACGCCACCCGCGACATGATCAAGGGGGGCGGCGCCGCCCTGACCCGCGAGAAGATCGTCGCCGCCGTGGCCGACCAGTTCATCTGCATCATCGACAACACCAAGACGGTGGACGTGCTCGGCACCTTCCCGCTGCCGGTGGAAGTGATCCCCATGGCCCGCGAATACGTGGCCCGCGAGATCCGGGCGCTCGGCGGCAACCCGGTCTGGCGTGAAGGGGTGATCACCGACAACGGCAACATCATCCTGGACGTCAAGGGCATGGCCATCACCGACGCCAAGCAGCTGGAAACCCAGCTCAACAGCATAGTGGGCGTGGTCACCAACGGCCTGTTCGCCCACCGTGGCGCCGACGTGGTGCTGATCGGCACGCCGGATGGCGTCGTGACCCAGCAAGGGTGACGGCGGGAGGGCGATCGGGGTCATCAGATCCCTCTTCTTTGCTCCCGTGATATGACAACGGCGCCTGATGGCGCCGTTTCTATTTATCCCTCAATGGCTTGTAGCAGCACATCTGCAACAATCGTTGATAACTTCAAAGAATTTGACTTTCGTCACAAATATTCCCTCTCCCAAACGTTTTTGCTACTTTACGGTTTTCTTCACACTGCAAGCCTGAACGCATTTTTCAAAACAATAGAGGGAACGTCATGACAGTCAAGTTTTCGCTGGACAAGGATAAGATCAAGGTACTGCTGCTGGAGGGAGTCCATCCCAACACGGTGGAGACCTTTCGGGCAGCCGGCTACACCAATGTGGAATATCTGAAGACGTCCCTGTCGGAAGAGGAGTTGATCGAGCGCATTCGTGACGTGCATTTCGTGGGCCTGCGTTCACGCACCCAGATCACCGAGAAGGTGCTGGATGCCGCCACCAGGCTGGTGGCCATCGGCTGCTTCTGCATCGGCACCAACCAGGTCTCCCTCGACGCCGCCCACGTGCGCGGCATCCCCGTCTTCAACGCCCCCTTCTCCAACACCCGCTCCGTGGCCGAACTGGTACTGGGGGAGATCCTGCTGCTGCTGCGCGGCATTCCCGAGAAGAACGCCAAGTGCCATCGCGGCGTCTGGGAGAAGCTCGCCAACCGCAGCGTCGAAGCCCGCGGCAAGAAGCTCGGCATCATCGGCTACGGCCACATCGGCACCCAGCTTGGCATCATCGCCGAGATGATCGGCATGAAGGTCTATTACTACGACATCGAGAACAAGCTCTCCCTTGGCAACGCCATCCAGGTGCCGAACCTGGTGGAACTGCTCAACATGTCTGACGTCATCAGCCTGCACGTACCGGAAACCGCCTCCACCAAGGATCTCATCGGTGCAGAGCAACTGCGCATGATGAAACCGGGCGCCATCTTCATCAACGCCTCCCGCGGCACCGTGGTGGACATCGACGCCCTGGCCGACGTCATCAAGAGCGGTCACCTCTCGGGCGCCGCCATCGACGTCTTCCCGGTGGAGCCCAAGTCCAACAACGAGGAGTTCCTCACCCCGCTGCGCGGCCTGGACAACGTGATCCTGACCCCCCACATCGGCGGCTCCACCCAGGAAGCCCAGGAGAACATCGGTCTGGAAGTGGCCAACAAGCTGGTCAAATACTCCGACAACGGCTCCACCCTCTCCGCGGTCAACTTCCCGGAAGTCTCCCTGCCCGGCCACAAGGGCTCCAGCCGCCTGTTGCACATTCACCGCAACCAGCCCGGCGTGATGAACCAGATCAACCAGATCTTCGCCGACGAGGGGATCAACATCGCCGGTCAGTACCTGCAGACCAGCAGCGAGATCGGTTACGTGGTCATCGACGTCGAAACCGAGCACAGCGAGAAGGCCCTGGCCCGTCTCAAAGAGATCAATGGCACCATCCGTGCCCGGATCCTGCACTGATAAGCCCTTATCTGCGCAGCAAAAAGCCCGTCGTGATGACGGGCTTTTTTATGTCAGGAGAAAGGTTGCTCTCGCAACCTACCACCAGCCCAGCAGGTTGCGGCCCACCAGGGCGCCCCACACCAGGGCATTGAGGGCCAGGGCGATGAAGACGGCGGCGGAGCCCAGATCCTTGGCGCGGCCCGAGAGTTCGTGATGCTCGGAGCCGATGCGATCCACCACCGCCTCCACGGCGGAATTGAGCACCTCGACGATCACCACCAACCAGCTGATGCAGACGAGCAGCAGGATCTCGTTGAGGGAGTCACCTATCCAGAATGCCAGCGGCATCAGCAGCAGGATGAGCAGCAGCTCCTGACGGAAGGCGGCCTCGTTGACCCAGGCCGATTTGAGACCTTTCATGCTGTAACCGGTTGCGTTGATGATGCGGGTGATCCCGGTCGCGCCTGGCTTTGCCACGATAACTACCTCATTTGAAATGGCTTTTGGGTTCACATCCTATCAGAGCCGCCCAAGGTTTCCATCGGGTGACTTTTGCTTTATTTTATTCCCTTGCATTTTGGCATCCCGCCCACCTTATCCACTCGAGAATTGAGTCGTATGTCCATTCACACCGATGAATTGCGCACCCGTCGCCTGGAGGCCCTGATCACCCCCAGCGAGCTGGCGCACGCCTTCCCGTTAACCGACACCATCGCCCAGAACCTGCTGGATGCCCGCCGCCAAGTGGAAGCCATTCTGTCCGGTGAAGATCAGCGCCTGCTGGTCATCGTCGGCCCCTGCTCCATCCACGATCCTGCCGCCGCCCACGAATACGCTCTGCGTCTGAACACCCTGCGTGAAGAGTACAAAGAGAGCCTGTGCATCGTGATGCGCACCTACTTCGAAAAGCCGCGCACCATCGTCGGCTGGAAGGGGCTCATCAATGATCCGCGCCTGGACGGCAGTTTCGACGTCAATGAAGGGCTCAAAATGGCCCGCAAGCTGCTGGTGGACATCAACGAGACCGGCATGCCCACCGCCACCGAGTTCCTCGACATGGTGACCGGCCAGTACATCAGCGATCTCATCACCTGGGGCGCCATCGGCGCGCGCACCACCGAGTCCCAGGTTCACCGGGAGATGGCCTCCGCCCTCTCCTGCCCGGTGGGGTTCAAGAACGGCACCGACGGCAACACCCGCATCGCCATCGATGCGGTGCGCGCCGCCCGTCACAGCCACATCTTCTACTCCCCGGACAAGGACGGCAAGATGACCATCTACCGCACCGCCGGCAACCCCTACGGCCACGTGATCCTGCGCGGCGGCCACAGGCCCAACTACGACACCGCCAGCATCGACGAGGCGTGCGAGGCTCTGGCCCAGGTGGGCCTGCCGGAGCGCCTGGTGGTGGACTTCAGCCACGGCAACAGCATGAAGGATCACCGCCGCCAACTGCTGGTGGCCCAGGATATCTGCGATCAGCTGCGCCGCGGCCGCACCGGCATCGCCGGCATCATGGCCGAGAGCTTCCTGGTGGAAGGGCGTCAGGACGTGGAGAACGGCTGTGCCGCCACCTTCGGCCAGAGCATCACCGATGCCTGTCTGTCGTGGAGTGACACCGAAACCCTGCTGGCCATGCTGGCAGAAGCCGCCCAGGTGCGGCTGGAGAAAACCCGCCAGGGTTAACGGCTGCGCCATCATCCTTCGGCCAGAGCATCACGGATGCCTGCCTGTCATGGGAAGACACCGAGACCCTGCTCGCCATGCTGGCCGAAGCGGCCAAGGTACGTCTGGACAAGCTGGGCTGAACAGCGAATATAAAGCAAAGGGGCCAGTATTCCTGATACTGGCCCCTTATTCTTGCAGGCGGCCGATTACGCTTCGCTAATCGACCCTACAAACGCTATCTCTCCTCTGCGCCCCGTTCTCAAAGACTCGGCATAAACCAGGTGCGGCCGGCCGCCTCGATACGATCGGTACGGATCTGGAACACCCGCTCCAGCAGCGCCTCGTCGATGATCCCGACGTCCCCTTCCCCCACCACGCGGCCCTGTTGCAGGCAGAGCACGCGATCCGCCCAGTCGATGGCCAGATTGATGTCGTGGATGGCCACCACCACCAGCAGTCCCTGCGCGGCCAGTTGCTTGAGCAGCCGCAGCAGCGCCATCTGGTGATGCAGATCCAGCCCCGCCAGGGGTTCGTCCAGCAACAGCACCCGCCCGGTCGGATTGAGGCTTGGCCACAGTTGTAGCAGGGTGCGGGCGATCAGCACCCGCTGCTGCTCCCCCCCGGACAATCGGCTGAAGTCCCGTGCCAGCAGAGGCGCCAGTTCCAGGGCGTCGCACACATCCGCTACCGCCTGCGCCTGGGCATCGGGGCCCCCCTCCTCCAGCCCCAGGCTCAGCACCTGGAACACCGGGATGTGGAACAGCTGGGGCTGGCGCTGGGGCAGCATGGCGCGCCGCGTTGCAAGCTCGGGCCAGCTCAGGGTCGTGATGACCTCTCCTCCCAGCAAGACGGCGCCATCGGCGGGCAGCAGGCCCGCCAGGGCCCCGAGCAGGGAGGACTTGCCGCTGCCGTTGGGGCCGAGCAGGGCCACCAGCTGACCGCCGGACCAGGCGAGATCCAGGGGGGCGAGGCGATGGGGGATGGCCAGGGCGCGGGCCTCCAGCCGCCAGGGGGCGGGATCAGCGGGACACATCGGCATCTTGCCTCAGCAGCAGATAGATAAAGAGCGGGGCGCCCACCGAGGCGGTGATGACCCCGATGGGCAGTTCACCGGCGTGCAGCGCCGAGCGGGCCACCAGATCGGCCCCGAGCAGCAGGGCGCCACCCCCCAGCGCCGAGGCGGGCAGCAGGAAGCGCTGATCGCTGCCACCGCACAGGCGCAGCAGGTGAGGCACCACCAGGCCGACGAAACCGATGACGCCGCACAGGGAGACCGCCACCCCGGTGAGCAGGCAGACCGCCAGCACCAGGCGTACCCGCATGCTGTCCACGTTCAACCCCATGAGGCGGGCCTGGGTCTCCCCCAGCAGCAGTTGTTGCAGTGCCCGCCCCTGCCAGCAGAGCCAGCCGAGGGTGAGGGGCAGCACCAGCCACCACCAGGCGAGCTGCTGGCTGCCGTAGGCGAGGCTGCCCATCATCCAGAACATGAATTCCCGCAAGGCGCCGTCGTCGGCGAAATACATCAGCCAGGTCATGGCCGCATTGGTGAGGATGCCGATGGCGACCCCGAACAGCAGCAGCCGCCCATGGCCGAGCCGTGCCCGGCGTGCGAGACGGATGAGCAGCATGGTCACCACCAGGGCGCCGCCAAAGGCCGCCAGCGACAGCCCCCAGCCCGGCAGATAGAGCCCGAGCCCCTTGGCCACCGCCATCGCCACCATGGCGGCCAGTCCAGCGCCGCTCGAGACGCCGAGCAGGCCGGGTTCCGCCACCGGGTTGTGCAGCATCACCTGGAGCACGGCACCACCGCAGGCAAGGGAGGCCCCCGCCAGCAGGGCCAGCAGGGCGCGCGGCAGGCGCAGCTCCAGCAGGATGCGCAGCTCCAGATCCCCCAGCGGCTGCCAGGGCAGCAGCACGAACTCCCCGAGGGCGAGGGAGAGCAGGAACAGGGCCAGAGTCAGCAGCGACAGCAGGAGCAGCCAGCGGCGCTGCCAGCGCTGCTGGCGACGGATGAGAGCGAGATACACGGGATCCCCAAGAAGCGAGGCCCGCCGGGGGGCAGGCAGGAAAGCTGCATGATAACAGCGCGTTACCACCCAAGGTCAAGGCTGGTAGGGCTTGGCCAGCGCCGCTATCTCGCCGCTCTCCACCATGGCTTGCAACGCCTGCGCCAGCTTGGGGCCCAGCTCGTGGTGGGGTGAGTGCTTGCTCATCCCGAGGTAGAGCACCACCGGGTTGGGGGGCTGGAAGGGCGCCTTGACGAGGCCGGCGTCGTTGTGCTGGCTCAGGGCGTAATCCACCTGGCAGTCGGTCCCTATCATCAGGGGCAGGTGGCCCCGCTCCACCATGCGCTGCAACTGGTCTTCGGTAGGAACCCCGTGCTTGTCTAGCTGGGTGTCGCCATCGAAGGGGGGGAAGTAGGCGGAGTTGAGCACATAGCCTATCTCGCGGCCTCGCAGATCCTCGTAGCGCCTGAGACCTGCCACGGCGGCGGGCTTGCCATAGAAGGCAGGCCGGCACTGGTAATAGGACGGCTGCAGGTAGTCGATGAAGGCGGCCCGCTCCTCGGTGTGAGCCAGCCCTATCATCAGATCCACCTGACCGGTCTGCATCTGTTTGAGTGCCCGTCCCCAGGGCACCCGTTTGAGGGTGAGCACAATGCCGCTGCGTGCCTGCAACTGGCGCAGAATGTCGATATCCAGCCCCTGGAAGTCGTCGTTCTCTGCCAGCATGCGAAACGGCGGCCAGACATCGGTGGCCACCGTCAGGGTCGGCGCACCTTGCGCCCAGCAGGCAAACAACAGACAAAGCGCACCCCAGCTTGTCTTGCCCATCCAGCTTTCGCCTTCTTTTGTTACATCCTTGTGAGCTAAAAATACCCTCAAGCACCACTTATGAAAACCCATGGAGTCGAGATAAAATGCATTGATTTAAAAGGAGAACCTAATGAACCCCATTATGACCAGTATCGGCCTGCTCATCTGCAGCAACGTCTTCATGACGTTTGCCTGGTACGCCCATCTCAAGAGCATGAATCACAAACCCTGGATCATCGCCGCCCTGGTGAGCTGGGGGATAGCCCTGTTCGAATACCTGTTGCAGGTGCCCGCCAACCGCATCGGCCACACCGTGCTCTCCGTCGGCCAGCTCAAGATCCTGCAGGAGGTGATCACCCTCACCGTGTTCGTTCCCTTCTCCATCTTCTATCTGAAAGAAGATCTGAAGTGGGACTACCTCTGGGCGGGTCTGTGCATCCTGGGCGCGGTCTTTTTTGTGTTCCGCGAAAAACTGACCGGCGCCTGAGGCTGTACACTCAAGCCATTCATCATCCCCCAGCCCTTTGAGCGACGAGGCCCCTCATGGAATTGAGAGACATGCTGCAGATCCTGGCCAAACAGGATGGTTCCGATCTCTATCTCTCCACCGGCGCCCCCCCCTGCGCCAAGTTCAACGGCGCCCTGCGCCCCCTCACCCAAGAGCCCCTGGGGCCGGGCGAGGTGGCCCGCATCGCCTACGACATCATGGATCTCGAGCAGAAACAGCAGTTCGAGAAAGAGCTGGAGATGAACCTCGCCATCTCCCTGCCCCAGATAGGCCGTTTTCGGGTCAACATCTTCAAGCAGCGCAATGAAGTCTCCCTGGTGGCGCGCAACATCAAGACCGAGATCCCCCGCTTCGAGGATCTCAAACTCCCTCCGGTGCTCCTCGACACCATCATGGAGAAGCGGGGTCTGGTGCTCTTCGTCGGCGGCACGGGGTCCGGCAAGTCCACGTCGCTCGCGGCCCTCATCGATCATCGCAACCGCAACAGCGGCGGCCACATCATCACCATCGAGGATCCGGTGGAGTTCGTCCATCGCCACCAGAAGAGCATCATCAACCAGCGGGAGGTGGGGGTGGATACCCGCAGCTTCCACGCGGCCCTGAAGAACACCCTGCGCCAGGCACCGGACGTCATCCTCATCGGCGAAATCCGCGATCGGGAGACCATGGAGCATGCCCTCGCCTTCTCGGAAACCGGGCATCTGGCCATCTCCACCCTGCACGCCAACAACGCCAACCAGGCGTTGGATCGCATCATCAACTTCTTCCCCGAAGAGCGCAGACCCCAACTGCTCAACGACCTTGGCAACAACCTCAAGGCCTTTGTCTCCCAGCGGCTGGTGAAGACCACGGACGGCGGGCGCCGGGCGGCGGTGGAGGTGATGCTCGGAACCCACACGGTGCGCGATCTCATCAAGCGCGGCGAGTTTGGCGGCCTCAAGGAGATCATGGAAAAATCCAGGGCCCTTGGCATGGTGACCTTCGACAGCACTCTGTTCGATCTGGTGGTCGAGGGGGTGATCGACGAGGAGGAGGCGGTGAAGAACGCGGACTCCCAGAACAACCTGCGCCTCAAGATCAAACTCTGGCGGGAGAAGGGCCAGATTGGCAACAGCGCGGCGGCGAGCGGCTGGAGCCTGGAGCCCACCAAGGACGAGGGCGACCTCTTCTGAGACGGGCCCGGCGGCCACGAAAAAGGGAACCCTCGGATTCCCTTTTGCATATGGGCAGGCATCACCCCTTCTGGATCAGCCCTATCTGGCCGGGCTCGCACCACTCGAACGTCACCTCTTCGTGCTTGCCGCAGCAGGAGCCGCCACACAGGCGGCTCTCCCGCTTGGCGACGCGCCCCTTGCGCATCCAGACCCCGAGCATGGCCTCTACCGCATCCTCGGAGGTGTGAAAGTGGCGGGCCAGCGCCCGCCGGCTCACCTTCTTGTGAAGGGCCAGATAGTCCCCCAGTTCACGCAGGATCACAGAATACCCTCCCTCTCGGCGCACTCGCCCCTGACCATGAGCCCCTTCACAGGGTCACCACCTTGCGGGCGACGATGTCGCCGTGACGACGCCCCAGCCACCAGAGCAGCACCAGGGAGAACAGATAGCTCAGGCTCCAGACCAGGCTCTGCGCCGGGTGGGCGGCGAAGGTCGCCAGTTGATAGAAGAGAGTGGCGCACAGGAAGGCGACGTAGTTGCACCAGGCGGCGGTGAACAGGGCCCACTGGCGACCGGTCTCGCGCACCAGAGCCCCCATGGCGGCGGCGCAGGGCATGTAGAGCAGCACGAACAGCAGGTAGGCAAAGGCTCCGGCCACGCCGTCGAAGTGGGTCTGCATGTTGCCGTAGGTGGAGGTGTCCACCTCCTGGGCCTCGGCTGCCGCCTGCTTGTCCTCCAGATCCCCCACCTTGAGCCCCATGGGATCGGCGGGGTCGATGTCCGCCAGGTTGGCGGGAATGGTGGCCAGCGCCGCTTTCAGGCTGCCCAGCAGGGAGTATTCACTCTCCTCCTCATCACCGGCGCCGCCAGCGTAGAGGCTGTTGAGGGTAGCGACCACCGCCTCCTTGGCAAAGATGCCGGTGAGGATGCCCACCGTGGCCTGCCAGTTGTCGTCCCGCACGCCTATGGGATGCAGCACCGGGGTCACGGACTGGCTCAGCTTGCTCAGCACCGAGTTCTCCTGATCTTGGTTGCCGAAGCTGCCGTCGGTGCCCAGCGAATTGAGCACGCTCAGCACCGCCACCATCAGGACGATGGTCTTGCCCGCGCCGAAGATGAAGCCCTTGAGTTTCTGCCAGGTGCGCAGCCCCACGTCCACCGGACGGGGCCACTCGTAATCGGGCATCTCCATCACCATGGAGTCGCTCTTGCCCGGCAGCAGGGTGCTGCGCAGGAAGAGGCCGGTGAGCACCGCCACCAGGATGCCGAACAGATAGAGACCGAACACCAGGTTCTGCCCCGACTCGGGGAAGAAGGCCACCGCGAACAGGGCGTAGACCGGCAGACGGGCACCGCAGGACATGAAGGGTGCCATGGCCGAGGTCATCAGCCGCTCGCGCTCCGACCCCAGGGTCCGGGTTGCCATCACCGCGGGCACGGTGCAGCCAAAGCCCATCAGCATGGGGACGAAGGCCTTGCCGGGCAGGCCGAGGCGACGCATCAGGGCGTCCACCACGAAGGCGGCGCGGGCCAGATAGCCGGAGCTCTCCAGCACCGCGAGGAAGAGAAAGAGGCAGCCCACCACGGGGATGAAGGTCGCCACCGTCTGCAAACCGGCACCCACGCCGTCCGCGAGCACGGCCCCCAGCCAGTCGGGGGCACTCATCAGCCCCAGCAGGTGGTGCACTCCGTCCACGAAGAGGGCCCCCCCGAGGATGTCGAAGAAGTCGATGAAGGCGCTGCCCATCTTGATGGCGAACATGAACATCAGGTACATCACCAGCAGGAAGAAGGGGATGCCCACCCAGCGGTTGAGCAGCACCCTGTCCAGCCGTTCGCTCTGGGCGACGGTGAGCTTGTCCTGATGACGGCACGCCTGCTGGCACCAGTGGTGGATATGGCCGTAGCGCAAATCAGCGAGTTGCAGGTCGATGTCCTGGGCGTGGTGGGCACGGCTCACCACGTTGTCGGCCGCCGCCTGCTGCCCCGCCGCCAGGGTCTCCTGCATGGCAATGTCTTCCTCCAGCAGGCGCAGGGCGCGGCCACGGCGATGCAGATGATGGGGGGCAAGCAGGGTCTCCAGCTCGGCGATGTCCCCCTCGAGGGGCTGACCGTAGTCGAGCATCAGGGCGGGCTGGGACTGACCGATAAACTGATGGATCCCCTCTTTGAAGGCCGCTACCTGCTGGCGATTGTGGGCCGAGAGCGACACCACGGGGCACCCCAGCGCCTTGGCGAGCAAGGCCTCGTCGATGGTGATGCGTCGCTTTTGCAGCAGATCCATCTTGTTGAGCACCACCACCATGGGCAGCCCCAGCTCCCGCAGTTGCAGGGTGAGGTAGAGGGAGCGCTCCAGGTTGGCGGCATCGATGACGTTGAGCAGCAGATCCGGCTGCTGGCGCTGGACGAAGCGGCTGGCGATCTGCTCGTCCAGGCTCGCCTCCTGGTTGGCCAGGGCATAGATGCCGGGCAGGTCCACCAGAGTGTATTCCTGCCCGCGGGCAGCAAAGGCCCCCATCTTCTTGTCGACGGTGACCCCGCTCCAGTTCCCCACCTGCTGGCGGGAGCCGGTCAGGGCGTTGAACAGGGAGGTCTTGCCGCTGTTGGGATTGCCCACTGTGACCAGGTTGTAGCTCATACCGGCTCCACCTCGATTTGCTGGGCCAGACTCCGCTGCATGGAGAGGCAGATGCCTTGGCACTGGATCTGGAGCGGGTCCCCCAGGGGGGCGGCCCGCAGATAGAGGATCTCGGTCTGGGGCAGCAGCCCCATCACCATCAGCTTGCGCCGCAAGGCGCGGCCAAGGTGGTTCATGTGCGTGATGCGAGCGCTCTGTCCCGGCGACAGCTCTGTGAGTACCATGACGGGCTCCTGAAGTTAAACAAGAATAATTCGCTTTTAATGGGGGGATTATAAGCTGTGCCCTCAACATTTATTTGCGTAAAATCAAACTCCGCTTAGCTAACCGACAAAGTATTGCCATGAGTCACGACAACAACAGCCGCCTGGTCTATAGCACGGACGGCGGCATGATCAAGGAATCCGCCCCCGCCCAGCACGCCTCCCCCTTCCCCGCCGACGGGGTCGTGCGCATCCGCCGCGAGACCAAGGGACGCAAGGGGGCCGGGGTCATCAGCATCCACGGCGTTCCCGTCGACCAGCAGAAGGCCCTCGCCACCATGCTCAAGAAAAAGTGCGGTACCGGCGGCGGTCTCAAGGAGGGGATCATCGAGATCCAGGGGGACAAACGGGACCTCATCAAGGCCGAACTGGAGAAGGCCGGCTTTCAGGTCAAGCTGGTGGGGGGATAATTCCCCATCCCGCGCCTTGCCTCACCGGGGTTTTTTCCCTAGAATGCCCGCTCCCATCGAGGGGGAGTAGTCTCGCCACGGACCCGTTTCGTGCGCGATCCTGATCAACATACTTGGTGCCAACTCACCATGGTCAGGGTGATCCGGGCAATGCCGGATTTGACAAGACCTTTGACGGGCCAGTGCCAAAACCGGGGACGGATGGCGCAGGCTTGTCTTTGGTTTATAACAATTCCGTCCCCCGGTCATTTTTATGGAAGCCTTGTTAACCTCCACCATCAGCGTTGCCATCGCCGAGATCGGCGACAAGACACAGCTGCTGGCCCTGTTGCTCATCTGTCGTTTTCGCAAACCCTGGCCCATCATCGCCGGTATGCTGGCTGCCACCCTGCTCAACCACGCGGGTGCCGCCTGGATAGGGGAATTCATCAGTCGCTGGATGGATCCCAAGGTGATGACCTGGCTGGTCGCTGGCGCCTTCATCGCCATGGCCGCCTGGATCCTGGTGCCGGACAAGATGGACGATGAAGAGAGTTCCCTGGACAAGTACGGCCCCTTCATGGCCACCTTCGTGCTCTTCTTCATCGCCGAGATCGGTGACAAGACCCAGATAGCCACCGTGCTGCTGGCAGCCAAGTACGACTCCCTGATCCAGGTGATCACCGGCACCACCCTCGGCATGATGCTGGCCAACGTGCCCGTGGTGCTGCTCGGCAAGCTCGGGGCCGACAAGCTCCCCCTCAAGGGGATCCGCATTGCCTGCGCCATCCTCTTTGCGGGGCTTGGCATCTCCACCCTGATCTTCGCCTGACCTCCATAGAAGCCGGCGGGGGATCAGCGTGAGCACTGATCGCCACCGCCGCCCCGGACGTCCTTCAGGCCCCCTCCTCACGGCGGGGGCCTTTTTAGTG
Source organism: Aeromonas sp. PS2Canimalfood6 (assembly GCF_048276795.1). Taxonomy (NCBI): domain Bacteria; kingdom Pseudomonadati; phylum Pseudomonadota; class Gammaproteobacteria; order Aeromonadales; family Aeromonadaceae; genus Aeromonas; species Aeromonas sp. PS2Canimalfood6. The sequence goes on along the minus strand of NZ_JBLUXC010000032.1, from coordinate 16,617 downwards.
CAAAGACATGGCCCCGTGCCGCGACCAGTGTCGCAGCGCCGACGGCGCCCCTGCCCCGAGACGCGGCGCCGTGCCATAATGCCTTATCTTTCAGGCATCACGGCTTCAGGAGCCCCCATGCACCTCACCTCAAGACAGACCCTGCTCGACTGGGTCAGGCGCGGCCGCCTGCCACGGGCCTCGCTGCCTGCCGCCCTGGCCCTGTGCGATCTGCCCCCCGGCCCTGCCCGCTGGCAGTGGCTGTTCGACAGGCTGCTGCTCTGGCTCGGCTGCCTCTGCCTTGGCGCCGGCCTCGTCTTCTTCGTCGCCTTCAACTGGCAGGCCCTGGGGCGCCTCTCACGTCTCGCCCTGCTGGAGCTGCCGTTGCTCGCCATGCTCCTGGTGCTCTGGCGCAAACCCATGAGTGACACCCCGCGCCAGGCCCTGCTGCTGGCCCTGGCCCTCAACCTCGGCGCCCTGCTCGCCCTGGTGGGCCAGACCTACCAGACCGGCGCCGACCCCTGGCAGCTCTTCGCCACCTGGGCCCTGATGCTGCTGCCGCTGGCGGCCCTTGGCAGAAGCCCGCTGCTCTGGACCCTGGCCTGGCTGCTCGGTCAGCTCGCCCTGGTGCTCTACTGGCGGCTCGGTCTTCTCGATCTCTTCTTCTCCTTCAACGAGGAGGCCCTCGGCTGGTGCCTGACCCTGCTCAACGCCGCCCTCTGGGGTCTGCTCATCCTGGTGCCCGCCCGCTACGCCCTGATGCCCTCCTGGCTCGCGGGGCTGGCTGCGGGGCTCGGCATCACCCTGCTCACCCTGCTGGCCCTGTTCGATGCCGCCTCTCCCTGGGTCTGGCCTGCCTGGCTCGCCTGGCTCGGCGCCGCCTACCTGCGCTGGCACCACAGGTTCATCGCCGGGCTCGCCATGGGGTGCCTGAGCCTCATCGCCGTGATCCTCGCGGCCCTTGGCAAGTGGATGGAGCCGGACATGAACGGCTTTTTGCTGCTGGCCCTCATCGCCATCGGCCTGTCGGTGATGGCCAGCCGCTGGCTGCAACAACAACGGAGGCAGCATGTCTGATCTCACCCCCTGGGAGCGCCTGCGTGCTGCCCAACTTGTGGAAGGGGATGCCCCCCGGGATGAACAGCCCCATTGGTCGGGCCGTTTTCTGCTCGGCATGGTGGGCTGGATAGCCGCCCTCTTCCTGCTCTTCTTCCTCTTCATGGCCTTCGAGCAGCTGACCCGCGACCCCAACAACGCCCTCACCATGGGGATGGTGCTGATGGCCGCCGCCCTCGGTCTCAACCGCATGGCGACCCGCAGCGATCTCTGGGATCAGTTCGTGCTGGCGCTGGCGCTGGCGGCAGATGCCTGGCTGCTCTACGGCCTGCTGGACAGGTTGGATCTGAACGTCGCGTGGCTCTGGTTCGGTCTGACCGCCTTCTCCCTCGGGGTGGCCGCCCTGTTCGAGCACTGGCTGATCAGGCTGTTCCACAGCTTCGCCGCCGCCATCCTGCTCACCCTCGCCCTCGCCTGCCTCGGCCTGCACCTGCTGGCCCTGCCGCTGGTGATGGGCGCCGTCGCCCTGTGCTGGCTGCAGGCGGAGCGCGATCCCGCCCGCCATCTGCTCTATGAATCCCTCACCCTGGGGCTGGCACTCTCCCTGCTGGTGCTGGGACGGCTGCACCACCCCCTGTGGGAGGGAGGCACCAGCGTGCTCAATGAGCTCGGCAGCTCCCGCCTGCCCCTCTGGCTCAATCCCCTGCTCTGCGCCGCCCTGCTGCTCGCGGTCATGGTTCGCCTCAGGCTGCCGCTGCGCTACGGGCTGCCGCTGGTGGTGATCAGCGCCATCATTCCCGGCATGGGGGCTGGCGCCCTGGTGCTGGTGCTCGGCTTCTACGCCGGCAGCCTGGCTCTGATGACCCTGGCAGGCCTGCTGCTGCTCGGCTTTGGCTCCCTCTATTACTACGATCTGGGGCTGACCCTGATGACCAAGTCCTGGCTGCTGCTCGCCTCGGGGGCCCTGCTGCTCGGTACCCGTCAGTGGCTCAAGCACCTTCACCACAGGAGCCCCTCATGAGACGCCTCGCCTTTTTGCTGACCGGTCTTGCCCTGCTCGCCGGCATCAACGCCACCGTCTGGCGCTTCGAGCACGCCATGAGCCAGGGGGATGTGGTGCTGATCGAGCTGGCACCGGTCGACCCCCGCTCCCTGATGCAGGGGGACTACATGCGCCTGAACTACGCCCTCGCCCGCCAGCTGGCGGTGCGCCAGGCCGCCGCCGGCCCCCACACCCTGGTCGTTCGCCTGGATGAACATCAGGTGGTGCACTGGGTGGAAGGGGGCAAGCCCGAGGCCCCGGGCCCGGGGGAGCGCCTGCTCAAGGTGCGCCAGCGCGACGGCCAGTGGTTTATCGGGCCTGACGCCTTCTTCTTCGAAGAGGGCACGGGAGATCAGTATGAGTCGGCCCGCTACGGCGAGTTTCGTCTGCAGGAGGATGGCAGCACCCTGCTGGTGGGGCTGAGGGACGAAGCGTTCACCCCCCTGGGTCACACCCGCCCGGCCTGGTAAAAAGGGGGCGCCGACCCGGTTGAGAGTGGCGAAATGATGACAACCCCCGACGGATAACGTCTGCGCCGGGTGGCGAAACGCCGTGACTTGGCAACACTTGAAACTGGGCACTCGGCAGCAGGACGGTCAGGATGAACATAGACATTGCAGTCCCCCTTCGCAGACTGGTCGCCTGCGCCGCCCTCGCGGCCATGGTCTGGGGCACTCCCGCGACCCAGGCCAGCCCGGCGCTCGCCAGCCTGCACTACCTCACCGAAGAGTACAAACCCTACAACTTCACCGGGGAGGATGGCGCCCCGACCGGCTTTGCCATCGACCTGCTGCACCTGGTGTGGCAAAAGACCGGCACCCCTGTCCAGCCCGTCAGCATCCTGCCCTGGGCCAGGGGTTACTACCTGCTGACCCAGAAACCCAATGTGGTGCTCTTCTCCACCGCCCGCACCGAGGCGCGCAATCCCCTGTTCAAGTGGGCCTGCCCCATCGGCTATGCCGAGATAGTGCTGATGGGGCTCGCCAGTCGCCCCCTGACCTTGACCCGCCTGGAAGATGCCCAGCGCTACACCATAGGCGCCGTGCGATCCGACGTGGGGGAGCAACTGCTGCTCAACGCAGGCTTCGACGAGCAGAAGATCATGACCGCCAACCGCCTCTCCCAGGCCCTGCGCATGCTCACCTCGGGCCGGGTCGATCTGGTCTCCAGCAACAAGTCCACCCTGCTGGATCTCATCAAGACCCAGCAGCTGGATCCTGCCCAGTTCGAGGTGCGCTGGATGTTGAGCTCCGAGCAGTACTGTTTCGCCTTCAGCCACCCGGTGGACGATGCCCTGGTCAGGGAGTTCCAGCTCGGCCTGACCCAGGTGCTGGCCAGCAGCGACTTCCAGCAGCTCCAGCACAAATACTTCCCCTCCCCCTGACCCCTTCCCCCGCCGGGGCCGCCAAGGCCCCGGCCCGCCTTTGAGCCAGCGCACGAAACCCGTTTAATGTTCGCCACTTGCAACGACAAGGGGTGACGCAGACCGCCTCGGGTCCGTAATATAGGGCGCAGGAGCCTGTTGGCCCCTTTTTCACGGCAAGGGGCAGGGCGCACGGTGGCAGCGACAGTCAGGGGCGGCAGCGTGCCCGCTGGCCGCCTTCATCGGGCAGCGCCGCGCTCACGCCCTTCCCCGCCATCTCTCCGATCTCTTGGGAACACACATGCACAACACAGCGAAATGGTTGATGAGTCTCTCGGTCTGCGCCCTTCTGATGGCCTGCGGCGGTGACAAGACCACCGGCAAGGCCTGTCTCGGGTCAAACAACGACACCCTGGTGGAGGGGATGCAGGACAAATGCAAGGCGGGGGACATTGTCGCCACCAAGCACCCGGCCTATTTCTGCGATTTCAACTACGCGGTCACCTTCAACAGCTACAACTCCGCGATTTGCGTCTACTCCGGCGGTCTGAAACCGGAGAGAACCACGGAAAAATCATAACTGGCGACCCATTTGCCCCGTCTGACACGAAGAGGGCGGCAGGATATGTGGTCAATGCCCGGGCGGCGGTGCCGCCCAGGCCATCCGGGGGCGGCTTCGCCCCTATTTCACCCGCATCAGACGGTGATGCTGCCCGGCGCACTCGAGCTGGAGCACCTGGGATCGGGCCATGGCTTCCACCCTGGCCAGCATCTCGGCGCTGTAGCCCTTGCGGCGCATCCATTGCAAGGGCTCCTCAAAGCCCCCTTCGTTGACCACGAAGGTATCTGTGTAGGACTCCTTGACGATGCTGACCACCCAGATGCGCTGCTGAAACTCGCAGAGTCCGGCCACCAGGGTGGCCGCCCGCCCGGCCAGGGCGCGCACACGGCGGGCAAGAAGATGAACCATGGTATGGGCTCCGAACTGATAAAGGGAAAACAGACTGGCACCCGGGTGGACGCGCCCCCCTGTGCCCTCTCAACCCGCCCCGCTCCTATCGCGGGGCAGACACCTGACTGGAAGGGGGCGGGTTACCGCCCTCCCCTGCGGCCCGGCGCTCGCGCTTGACCGCATACATGCTCGCATCGGCCCGGTTCAGCGCCTCCTCGACGCTGACCTCGGCCGGCATCACGGCCACCGCCCCCACGCTGGCACCGGGATAATGGATCACCTTGTCCCCCACCGGCAGTGACAGCACGCTGTGCTCGAACAGGCGCTGGCGAAACGCCGCCACCGCTACGTCCAGCGTGTCGGCGTCCGGGAAAGGCCCCATGCCCACGGCCACGAACTCGTCCCCCCCAAAGCGGGCCAGCAGATCGCCGCCGCGCAGGGTCTCGCTCAGTTGCCGCGCCATGGCGGTGAGCAGCCTGTCCCCCGCCTCGTGGCCATGCTCGTCGTTGATGGCCTTGAAGCCATCGAGATCCACAAAGGCGATGAGCACCGGATGCCCCGCCCGCTCCGACAGGGAGAACAAGCGGGTGAGCTCCAGCATCAGGGCGCGGCGGTTGGGGAGCCCGGTGAGGGGGTCGGAGAGGGCCAGGCGCGAGAGCTCGTCGTTGGCCTGCTGCAATTGCCGCAGCAGTTGCTCCCGCTCCACCTGTTCGGCAATCAGGTGCGCGAAGAAGGCGATGAGCTGCTGCGCCCCCGCCACCGCGGGCTTTTGTTCGGTACTGGCGCCGCACAGGGTGCCATAGAGGGAGCCGGTCGAGGTGCGCACCGGGCTGCTCAGATAGGAGCGAATGCCGAGCTCGCTGGCCGCCTGGGAGTCCCCCCACTGGGCGGCGACGTCGTCGGTGTAGCCAATCTCATCGTCGATGGCACGGCGACACAGGGTATCGCTCCACTCCACCGTCATCCCCTCGGGGATCTGCAGCCCGGCCGCATTGCGGGCAAACAGAACATGCTGGCTGCTTTGCCCGAGGTCAATCTCGGTGAGATAGGTCGACTCCAGCCCGGTCACAGACTCCAGCATCTCCAGCAAAGGGCGGGTCAGGCTCTCCAGATCCCGCGCGTTTATCATCTGCTCCGAGAGCGCCAGCAAAATTTTATCCATGCCTACCTCCACTACTGCGTGCATCTGATGGGCGACTACCTTAGCCAACTCGGGGCGGGCCCGACAAGCGGCAGACCGCGATTGACCGGGGGAAAGATCGATTTGTTCACATTTTGGCATAACCGGCCCCCAAGCGGCGTCGCCATGCGGAACACAGGGACACAACCCTGCCCTCGCCCCTGGGTGCCGGCTCGATTCCCGCCGCGTATTCGCCCACGGTAATCATCCCCTCGCCCCTTGAGGGGAAAGGGTCAGAGGTCACTCACCGTCATTGGGCATGGCTACGCCGTAGGGTCGGTAGGGTCGGTAGGGTCGGTAGGGTCGGTAGGGTCGGTAGGGTCGATTAGCGAAGCGTAATCGTCCGCGGTAACCATCCCCTCTCCCCTTGGGGGAGAAGGTCAGGGTGAGGGGTCGGTAACGTCATTGCCTGGCGAATGCCGCCCCACGCCTCAATAGCACGGCTTCGCCGTGCAGGACACGAGGGCGCGGCCCTCGACGGGGTTTCGGCTTTGTCCCCTCTCCCCTTGGGGGAGAGGGCTAGGGTGAGGGATGGGTAACGGCATTGCCTGGCGAATGCCGCCCCACGCCTCAATGGCACGGCTTCGCTGCGCAGGACACGAGGACTCTGTCCTCGACGGGGTTTCGCCCGCCAGCCTCAGCGACTTCGGTTTGATCCCCTCTTCCCTTGGGGGAGAGGGTTAGGGTGAGGGGTCGGTAACGTCATTGCCTGGTGCAATGTCGTCCCACGCCTCAATGGCACGGCTTCGCCGCGCAGGACACGAGGACTCCGTCCTCGATGGGGTTTCGCCCGCCAGCCTCAGCGACTTCGGTTTGATCCCCTCTCCCCTTGGGGGAGAGGGTCAGGGTGAGGGGTGGGTAACGGCATTGCCTGGCGAATGCTGCCCCACGTGTGAATGGCACGGCTTCGCCGCGCAGGACACGAGGACTCCGTCCTCGACGGGGTTTCGCCGCCGCTGCGCGGCTTGGCGAGTGACTTTTCTTTGCGTGGCCAAAGAAAAGTCACCAAAAGAAAGGCCACCCCCACTTGTTCGCCCTCCTGCGTCGGGTTCCCTCGGTTCAGGCAAAAGGTCTGGCGGAACGACGCAGACGGTACATCCCTGTACCGCCTGCTTCTGCGCCGTCGTCCATGACGGCGCTCCTGACCTTCTGCTCTCACCTCGGCGAACAACAGGGGCAACTTCCAACACGCAGCCCCGAGGTTGGTTAACAGCATCCGGTGTATTCGAGGCTGTGATCGGGAGAGACGTTATCTCTGATCCGGCCCTTCGCCCACCTCGTGGCGAGATCAGATTGTCTCACCTATGCAGCATGTATCATCAATATGTTCCATAGGTGAAAAAAATCATGGTGAGTACAACAGTAAGCAGTACATATCCTTATCGGGAAATGGCTTTATATTGAAGGCCCGATAATAAATGCTACTTAGTAATCACGACTTCATCTCTCGAACGTCCGATTACACGATTTCAAATAGAGAATAAAACATTTAACCTACGCCCAATTTATATTTATCAAACGAGGCAATATTATGCATGTCGTTTATGGAAGCAATATTAATAGCGTTATAGTAAATGCCATAGAGAAGATATTTTTAGATGGAGTAAACACTTCATCAAGGAACGGGAAAACATTAACACTATATGATGTAAGCATCATATTAAATGACCCCAGGTCAAGACACCTAAGCTTATTAGGAAGAAAAAATAATATTTTTGCCACTTTTGCAGAAACTCTTTGGGTATTGGCAGGAATGAACAAAATCGCCCCTTATTTATCGTTTTTTGTACCTAGGGCGATAGAATATTCAGATGATGGTATTACCTGGCGTGCTGCTTACGGTGAAAGGCTCTATGCATATGGGCAGATAGACAATGTAATTAAACAATTTAAAAGTGAAGGTATATACACAAGAAGAGCTGTAATAAGTCTTTACATGCCAAATAGGGACACAAGTGAAAGCCTACTTGGTGTGAATTTGGAAAATAGCCTAGACATCCCTTGCAACAACCTAATCCATTTTTTTGTCACGCCAGACAAAAAACTAAATATCAAGGTAACTCAACGAAGTGGAGATTTAATTTTTGGGGTAAGCCATATCAATATTTTTGAATTCAGTCTTTTGCAAGAATTAGTCCTTTATATTTTACAAAAAGAGGTTGATAGTCAATTAAGTTTAGGTTATTTGCATCAATCAATTACAAACTTGCACATCTATGAAGATAAAATAAAGCAGGCCCAAGACATACTTTCCAACAAAGACAAGCAAAATCTAGACATTAAAAACCACGACAGTATTTATTTTGCTAGCTCTCTACAGAAAACTAAAAAATTATTAAATGACATAGTCTTATTCATTGAAAATAAGATAACAATGAATATTTCCGATCTGCCGCCAATAGATCTCTCTAGAATTGAAATGCAAGCTATATTTACACATTACGATGTAGACTATAAGGGTAATCTTCTTTGGGGATATTGTGATGCCACACTCGCATATGTTTACCAAAAAATACTCATGCAACCAATTACTTTACATTCAAGATTAAGCCAAGACTTTATATTATCTGTCACTAAAAACAATTTCAATCAACATATAAAGGTCGCACCATGAGAATTGCTTTTATGGGAGTCTCTGGCAGTGGAAAAGATTATCTTGCCAATTATTTAATAAACAACTATGAATTTATTCGCCTCTCATTCAGTGATCAGTTAAAAAAGCTTGCTCATCACATATATCCTTGGCTAGAAAAAGACTATCAACCAGAGGAAAAATCATTACCTTTAAATATAGTTTTATCTACTGGAGAGAAAATAACATGTTCACCAAGAGACATCTGGCTCAATCTCAACTCCTTAAGAAAAATAGAGGAGCAAATATTCATCAGAATGCTCACTGAAGAAATAAAATCCATCGATAACACCAAGAACATTATAATAACAGATGTACGTTCAACCAATGAGCTATTATGGTGTAAGAATAACAAATTCACTATTATCTATATAGAGAGAGAACATAATAACTACGAGAATTATGACATTGATAAATATGTAGTGGAAAACAAATCAAAATCCGACTACGTGTTTAACAATGCCACTTTAGGTACAAACGCGTTTAGATATTTCTTTAAAGAGGCTTTCATCTGTGGATTACAAAAATGACATATTATATTGTAACGTTAGCAAGCAGAAAATAAAGTCTGCCAAACCAATACTAAATGACCTAGTAATAAAGGAGTGGTTTTATCATCAACGGGAAAGAACATCTATTTATTATAAAAAAAGCATTCTAGAACTCCCTCCCTTTTGGACTACTGATGAAATATTAAGAAAATATAAGTTTGTAAATACCAAGAGAACATGGGATAGAGAAACAAAATGGTTAATCGCTAATGTTATTAACAACGCATCTTTGAGCTATGAAAACAAAATATTAAACATATTTTTATTTCGAGTCATAAACAAAAGCGATACGCTACGCTCACTTGGCGCACCATTTAACTTCTCTAATATGAATTTATATTATATCGATGAAGAAGTAAGAAAAAGACTATCAGAAATAGCATCCAACGACCCAAAATATGTATTTTTTAGCGCAGCATATATACTTGGCGGACCAAAAGTAAGCTTTGGTACCTTTCTAGAGAAGCGAGAAGGTAAAATAGAGAACAACATGGTCATAAGAATGATCAAGTTTGTTTTCTACAATCAAGATTCAATTGTGAAAGGAGTCACTAATGCAACAACGCAAGACATCGTATATAGCAATCTAAAATCATTCCATGGCATAGGTAAATTTTTAGCCTACCAGATTTTTATCGATCTAACGTACCTGAATGAATTTCCATTTACAGAACATAACTTTGTTATTTCAGGCCCAGGATGCGAGAGAGGAATTAACTGGATTTTTGAAAATAGAGATGGCATGAGCAGCGAAGAATGCTTGTTTTGGTTTACAGAAAATCAGCACATGATCGCTGAAATATATAATGAAAGTTGGGATATGGATGAAATATTTCACTTTCTACCACAAGCACAACGACGCTACACATTAATGGATATGGAAAATAGCGGAGCATGTGAGATTGATAAAAGGTGCAGGACCAAATTTAACAACAAGAGACCAAAGCAAACGTATAATTATAAAATCAAAAGTAACTTCGAACTTTTTTAATTATATTAGTGAGGATTAAAATGGTTAATACTGTTCAACGAAACGTATTTATTAGTCATCATCACAAGGATGATGCAAGTGTTGACGGGATTACTCGCTTAGCATCATCTAAAGGCTATCAATTTAGGAACAGCTCAATAAGAGTAAAACCAGAGAACCAAGCGCGCATAGACCAAAAGAAAATCAGTGACAGAACTATTGAACGTCTTCTTAGAATGAAAATGAGATGGGCAAGTCAAGTTATCGTTGTTATAGGCAAGGAAACACATGCAAGGCCGTGGGTTAATTGGGAAATAAAAGTAGCTCATCAGCTTGGAAAGCCAATTATTGGCGTTTATGAGAATGGTTTAAAAGACGATGTTGAACTGCCTGACAATCTAAAAAAATATGCAACATCTATTGTTGGATGGAGAGCTGAGTCGATCATAGAGGCGCTTGATGGCAATAGCCAATTTCAACATGCTGATGGTCGAGAGAGAGAAAAAATTAATGGGGGAAATATCATATGCTGATATCTCCAAACTCATTTTTGTACGCTTATGCAATCACTAGAGACTTTGGGTTTGCACCTAATCCATTTCATGGAGTTTGTACTTTAGCAACATGCAAGCCACGAATAAGAAAATCGGCAAATGTAGATGATTGGATTTTAGGAATTGGAGGGGCGCAGTTACGCAAAGCCAATAAAAAATGCATTTTATTAATGAAAGTAACAGAAAAAATAGATTTTAATGATTATTGGTTGGACTCACGATTTTCTCTAAAAAAACCTTCTAGAAATGGCAGTCACGTGCAAATGTTGGGAGATAATATATATCATCAAGATATAGACGAAACATGGATACAAGAAGATTCACATCATAGTAACCCTGATGGCAGTTATAATATGACAAACTTAGAGAGAGATACTAAATCTACGTTTGTCCTAATCTCAAATCACTTCTATTATTTTGGTAATTCAGCAATTGATATTGACTTACAATCAATTAGATACAATAAAATAAGAGACTACAAAAAAATAGATCTAGCCCAATCAAATGAAGCAAGGGATATAATAGAAAGTATACACCGCAATAATAAATCAAAATTAAATATGATTATTTCAGATCCCTGTCAATTTTCTGATTTTTATAAAAGGGTAGACCAAAAATCTGGTTTAATATCAAAATAAACCGATTTACAAGAATGATGCGATAGTAAATAAGGATAGTTACATCATGTCTAGTTTAATTCCAGCAGCACAAGATACGACAACTCAACCAATAGAATTAAATATTATTTCAATAAGTTTAGATGGATTTAATTCAGCACTAAAAATAAATATTCCAGTACCATTATCGATAATAATTTTTCTAGTTTTATTGATTCTATTGTTCAAGAAAATACAACCAGCATTAAAAAACTACAAGACCGATGAGATCACAATCAAGGAACCATTCACAGGAACTCAAATAAAAATCAAGCCTAGTATAGAGGATAAAAAAATTGCACATAAGATATGGACTGAGTTAGTAACAAGAAAAGCAGCCTTACCTTTTCAACGAGATAAGGATGTGATCGTTGAAGTATACGATAGCTGGCATACATTATTTCAATGTATCAGAGAACAAATAGCGGCACTTCCTGTAGAAAAACTATCAGGCAAAAAAAAAGAAGATACTGAAAACCTTATTGATATATCTATGATGGTTCTAAATGATGGTTTAAGACCACACCTAACAGAATGGCAAGCCAAATACCGTTCTTGGTATAAAGTAGAGAAGGAAAAAGAATGTAATAAATCAATCTCACCTCAAGATATTCAAAGGACTTACGTTTATTATGAACAACTAGTAAGTGATATAGAAAATGTAAATAGGAAACTTCAATTTTTTGCCAATGAGTTGAAAACGTTTGTCAGAAGTAACTAAAAGTAACTTAAAAACATATACTTAATGTTCACCATGTATCGACAAAACCATTTTAAAATAGTAGTAAATAATAAGACTGTTCTTCAGCTTATTCTTCATCAGTTAAGTATCAACCCTGATATATTCCATGTTATAGATAATTGCGCAGACATCTTTTATATAAAACACCTAGACAAGGATATTAATTCTAGACACTTAGAAAAAGTCCCCTTTACAATGCATACTACAAAAAACTGCAGCCTTGAGCTGCGGTTTTTATTTCTATTCCCTAAACACTTTCTCACTCAAACCAAAACGCAATTTACCAATCCCCTTGCACTGCTCTCCCCTTTCAGCGGAAAAGGCGGTCAGCATGAACACTAAAGCCACGGGCGGGCACGGTATTGGTTCCCCCTGCAAACCGCCGAGTCGAGTTCAACGGGTCAGGAGCGCCATCAGGGATGATGGCGCAGCCACAGTCGGCACAGGGATGTGCCGTCTGCGGCGCTCCGTCCGACCCGTTGAACGAGACGAGGGAACCCGCGAAGCGGGCGGTTTGCCGGGGGAGAAGACTTTTGGTGACTTTGGGTCTTTCCAAAGTCACTCGCCCCAGCCCGAAGGGCGGGCGAAACCCTGTCGAGGGCAGTGCCCTCGCGTCCTGCATGGCGGAGCCATGCCATTAAGGCGTTAGATGGCATTCAGCAGAGGAATGACATTAGCTCCCCTCACCCTGGCCCTCTCCCCCAAGGGGAGAGGGGATCAGAGCGCAGAGCACCGGGGCAAAAGCAGAGCCCGAGGCTCAAGAGGTGTCGAAGGAAAAGCCACAAACAAAAACCGCAGCCCTAGGGCTGCGGTTTTTTATTTGCTTAACCGGTTGGCGCGAGCAGCGCCACCGGCCTTAGGCTCGGCGCCAGCTGGTCTTGCCGGCGCTGTCTTCCAGCACGATGCCCATCTCGGTGAGGCGGTTACGGGCGGCATCCGCCGCGGCCCAGTTCTTGTCGGCGCGGGCCTGATTGCGCTCGGCGATCAGGCGCTCGATTTCGGCGACCTCTTCGTCCGCTTCGTCACCCTTGAGGAAAGCCTCGGGGTCTTGTTGCAGGATGCCGAGCACGGCGCCCAGTTCGCGCAGGCGGGCACCGAGGCCAGCGGCGACAGCGATGTCTTCGGCTTTCTGGCGGTTGATCTCGCGCACCAGGTCGAACAGGGCGGAGTAGGCTTCCGGGGTGTTGAAGTCGTCGTCCATGGCATCAACGAAGCGAGCCACCTGCTCGTCACCACCGGCAGCGGCCGCCGCCGGCAGATCGCGCAGGGCGGTGTACATGCGCTCCAGGGCGGCGCGGGCTTGCTTCAGGTTGTCTTCCGAGTAGTTGAGCTGGCTGCGGTAGTGACCGGACATCAGGAAGTAACGGACGGTTTCGGCGTCGTAGTGGGCCAGCACATCACGGATGGTGAAGAAATTGCCAAGGGATTTGGACATCTTCTCTTTATCCACCATCACCATGCCGCTGTGCATCCAGGTGTTGACGTAGTCGCCGCCGTGGGCGCAGCAGGACTGGGCAATCTCGTTCTCGTGGTGGGGGAACTGCAGATCGGAGCCGCCGCCGTGGATGTCGAAGTGGTTGCCAAGGTGCTTGGAGTTCATGGCGGAGCACTCGATGTGCCAGCCAGGACGGCCCGGGCCCCAAGGGCTCTCCCAGGTCGGTTCGCCGGGCTTGGACATCTTCCACAGCACGAAGTCGAGCGGGTTGCGCTTGGCATCCACCACGTCGACACGGGCGCCGGCCTGCAACTGCTCCAGATCCTGGCCCGAGAGCTTGCCGTAGTCGGCGTAGGAGTCGACGATGAACATCACATCGCCGTTGTCCGCCACGTAGGCGTGCCCTTTTTCCAGCAGGGTTTCAACCAGGGCGATGATCTCGCCGATGTGCTGGGTGGCGCGGGGTTCGATGTCCGGACGCACCATGCCGAGGGCGTCGAAATCCTGGTGCATGTCGCCGATGAGGCGCTCGGTGAGAGCGTCACAGGTCACGTGCGTTTCGGCGGCGCGCTTGATGATCTTGTCGTCCACGTCGGTGACGTTGCGCACATAGGTGAGGTCGTATCCTGCATAACGCAGGTAGCGAGCGACGACGTCGAAGGCGACGAAGGTACGGCCATGGCCGATATGACAGTGATCATAGATAGTGACGCCACACACATACATGCCCACCTTGCCCGGGTGGATAGGTTTGAATTCTTCTTTTTGACGAGTGAGTGTGTTGTATATCTTCAGCATCTTATGACCACTGCCTGTGAGTAAAATGGCCTGCCATTCTAACCGCATCCGGTATAGAAAACGAGGCAGAAAAAGCCCCCTCTCCCCCCTGCCATCTATGCCGCAGGGCCTTGATGGGCTAGAATTGCCACCACTTTATGCCATACACCTGCGGGCACCTTGCTGCCCGCGTCAAAATGAAAGGACAACTCATGGTTACTCTGCACACCAACCACGGCGACATCACCCTGACCCTGAACGCGGAAAAAGCCCCGGAGACCGTGGCCAACTTCCTGCAATACTGCCGTGACGGTCACTACGACAACACCATCTTCCACCGCGTCATCGACGGCTTCATGATCCAGGGCGGCGGCTATGCCCCGGGCTTCGAAGAGAAAGAGACCCGCGCTCCCATCAAGAACGAGGCGGCCAACGGTCTGTCCAACAAGGTCGGCACCATCGCCATGGCCCGCACCATGGAGCCGCACTCCGCCAGCGCCCAGTTCTTCATCAACGTGAACAACAACGACTTCCTGGACTTCAAGTCCGCCACCACCCAGGGCTTCGGCTACTGCGTGTTCGGTGAAGTGACCGCCGGGATGGACGTGGTCAACAAGATCAAGGGCGTGAAGACCGGCAACTACGGCCGCATGCACCAGGACGTTCCGACCGAAGACGTCGTCATCACCAAGGTGACCCTTGCCGAGTAATCCCTGCCGGCCAGGCTCTGATACCACTGCGGCCCCGGCCGCAGTTTTTCCATCTGCCGCCCCCAACTGGCGCCGCCTCGACTATCTGGCCCAGGGCAACGAGCGTCAGCGCTCGGCCCACGCCCTGCTGAGCGGCGGCCTGTGGAATGAACTTGGCCCCCTGTGCAACGATCTGGCCCTGGTGAGCACGATCGCCATCGGGCTGGATAGGCCCGGCAGCGATCTCGACATCCTCTGCCAGCATCCGGACCCGGCCTTCCTTGCCGCGACACTGGCAGCACAAGGCTGGCAGGTGCGAAGCAAGGGCGAGCAGGTCTGGATCGCCGAGCAGCAACGCCACGGGCCAGATGGCCAGTGCTGGCCAGTCGAGCTCTACCTCACCCCTGCTCCCCTCGAGGCGTGTCATGGCTGGCGCCACCTCAGCCTGATGGCCTCCCTGCTTGAGCGCTTTGGCGCCCCCTTCCACCGGGAGGTGCTGCGCCTGCGCGTTGATGAAGGGCTCAAGGGGGAAGCGGCCATGTGCCGCCTGCTGGGTCTGTCCGGCGACCCTTACGAGGCGTTGCTGACCCTGGAGGGCGTCAACCTTGCGGGGCTCTGCTGCCCTTCCCTCCCCCACCCGCTCGACGTGCAAGGTCACAGGCCTTGTCCGCACCCAGGCGGGACTCTCTTACCATGATGCCCAGGAACTCATGAGCACCCTCTTTATCAGTGACATTCACCTCAGCCAAGGCAGGCCCGACATGACGGCGGCCCTGGTGCGCTTTCTGGCCGAAGACGCGCCCGGTGCCGACGCCCTCTATGTGCTGGGGGATCTGTTCGAATTCTGGATTGGGGACGACGACCCCAACCCGCTCCACCGCGAGGTGGCCGATGCCTTTCTCGCCCTGAGCCAGCAGGGGGTGCCCCTCTATTTCATTCACGGCAACCGCGACTTCCTCTTGGGGCGCCAGTTTGCCAAACGGGCCGGCATGACCCTGCTTGGCGACCCCTGTGTCATCGAGCTGTACGGCGAGCGGGTGCTGCTGAGCCACGGGGATCTGCTCTGCACCCGGGACGAGGGCTACCAGAAGTTTCGCCGCATCACACAACAGAAGTGGCTGCGCTGGCTCTTCCTGCGCCTACCGCTCTCGCGCCGCCAGGCCATCGCCCACAAAATGCGCGGCCAGAGCCAGATGGAGAATGCCCAGAAGAGCCAGATCATCATGGACGTGACTCCGGAGGCGGTAGACGAGATGCTGCGCCAGCACGGCTGCCGCCTGATGATCCACGGCCACACTCACAGGCCCGCCATCCACGACTTCACCCTGGATGGGCGTACGGCGCGGCGCATCGTGCTGGGGGACTGGTTCGAGCAGGGGTCGGTGCTGGTGTGCTCCCCCGCCGGGCAGCGCCTCGACACCCGCGCGCTCGGCTGAGGCCCTCTGCCTGCCATGGTCAGGAGCGAGTCTCATATGACCGTTTCTGACTCACGCCGTGCTGTGGCGGGATACAAGCAGGATCCCTGCATATACTCTGGTTCTCTGCACATAACGAGGAGATGACCATGGGATTTCTTACTTGGGTGGTACTGGGGCTGATCGTCGGCATCCTGGCCAAATGGATCATGCCGGGCAAGGATGGAGGCGGTTTCTTCATGACGGTGATCCTGGGGGTGGTCGGTGCCATGGTGGGGGGCTATGTCAGCACCCTGTTCGGGATGGGAACGGTCACCGGCTTCAACCTGCCGAGCATCATCATCGCCACCGTTGGCGCCCTGATCGTGCTGTTTGTCTACAACAAGCTGCGCAGCTGAGACGCAGCCACACATCGATGCGAGGGCGCCAATGGCGCCCTCGCTGTTTTCTGCCCCGCTGGCGCCAGCTTGCCGCGACCACCCGATCTCATCCCCGTGCCTTAGCCGTCATTCCGCACCTGATTTTGCTATTTTCAGTGCTTGACGGCGATCGGCCGTTCTGATCTATTACTCTCTTTTGCAGGTAGATCATCATGGCCGCACCCGCTATCTCGATCCGTAACCT